>RFKS01000191.1 GCA_003694205.1 Alphaproteobacteria bacterium
ACGGATGGCAACCCTTCATCTTCTTCGCCGCGCACGGGTTGCAGGGATGACAGCCCTTCATCTTCTTGGCAGCGCACGGATTACAGGGGTGACACTGCAACAACGACGCCAGCGTCGCGGGCTTTGCCTGCGCCATGGGCAGGGGTGCCGCGGCATGCGTTGCCTCACTCGGGGCCACCGCCGGACGCGCCTCGCTCGCCGCCGCTCCACCGGCAAAAACGCCCGCGCCAATCATTGCCGGTACCATGGCACTCGACATGAGCCACAAGCGTCGTGTCGCCGACATTCGTCCCAAGCGTTGCGGTTTCACGATATCGTCTCCTTCTCAATCCGGCCGTCGGCCGATCTTTTCCGCGGCGCAGGCGACCTCCTCGGCCCACCCATTGCGCCGGTTTGCCCCGATGTCGCGGCTTGCCAGTCGCTTTCACCATACAAATACCGAAACGAGGCCCTGTTAGGCCATTCACAGTTCCGTGTGCGGGTTGTGGAAATAGCGCCCGCCAGCCGTATACAGCGGCCTCAGCCACCTGCCAGCGGCGGCGCGTGAAGCCAGACCATCCAGATGGCGAAGGCAAGGAAGGGGGCAAAGGGAATCGCATCCTGAAGCGCAAGTCGCCGCCCCGCCAGTCGCAGGATCGCGACGAAGAGAAGACCGCTCGCGCTGGCGATGAGGAGCACGAGGGGCAGCCCCTCCCAGGCGACCCAGGCGCCGCCCGCCGCCATGAGCTTGGCATCGCCGCCGCCAAGTCCCTCGCGCCCGCGCAATCTCCGGTAGCTCCAGGCAACAAACCACATGAGCGCGAAACCGGCCACGGCGCCGATGAAGTGCGCCGTGACGTCGAGTCGCGGCTCGAACAGGGCGACGGCCAGACCCGCCGGGATGAGCGGCAGGGAGAGGACGTCGGGAATATAGAGGTGGCGCACGTCGATCACCGCGACGGCAAGAAGCGTGAGCGCGAAAACGAGCGATACAAGGGCAAGCGGGGATGGCCCCATGATGAGCAGCACATGGACGGCGAGGCCCAGTCCCGCAAGCTCGAAGAACAGGAGCCGGCGCGGGATCGGCGCGCCACATCTCCGGCAGCGACCGCGGAGCAGGAAATAGGACAGGATCGGAACCAAAGAGAGGGCCCCAAGGGGCCTGGCACAAGAATCGCACCGCGAGCGTCCGCTCAGCGGACGCCCCGCGGGCAGACGCTCGGCCACGGTAGCAAAAAAGCTTGCCAGCACCGGACCCATGACAAGGACCAGTAGCACGAGCAGATTGGCGCTTGTCATCTCAGGCGGCGGTCAGCTCGTCGATGGCGGCCACCACATCCTTGAGATGGAACGGCTTCGACAGCACCCGGGCCTCCGCGGTCACCGGCTCATCGCCATGATTGAGCGCCACCGCGGCGAATCCGGTGATGAAGACGACCTTCATTCCCGGCGCCAGAATCGCGGCGCGCTTGGCCAGCGCAAGGCCATCCATGCCGGGCATCACGATGTCGGTGAGAAGCAGGTCGAACTGTTCGCTGGCGATATGGGGCAGGGCTTCGGTTCCCGATCCGACGGCGACCACCTCGTGTCCCGCACGCTCGAGCGATCGCGCAAGGAAGTTGCGCATTGCATCGTCATCCTCGGCGATCAGGATATGCCCCATCTTGTGCTGCCCTCCCCTATCGCGGTCCGAACCGGTTTCCTGCATGACAGGGAGTCGTATACACTGGGTAAAGCGCGAGCAAAAGATTTCGAGGACCGTCGACCTCATGCCGAGCCCCGACAGGCGCCGCCGTCCACCCTTCGAACTTCGCATGCCGGCCGGGCCGGCGGGGCCGCTCGTCTGCTCCTCGCCGCACAGTGGCCGCCATTACCCGGCCGCCTTCCGGCGCCTGTCGCGGCTCGACGCACGCAGCCTCCGGCGCTCCGAGGACTGCCATGTGGATGGGCTCTTCGCCGGTGCCCCTGAGGCCGGCGCGCCGCTGCTCGCCGCCCGCTTCGCGCGCGCCTATCTCGATCTCAACCGGGCCGCAGATGAACTCGATCCGCTTCTCTTTGCCGAGCCGCTGCCGCCCGAGGCGCGCCGCGACAGCGACCGCGTCGCCGCCGGCCTCGGCGTCGTCGCGCGGGTCGTCGCCTCCGGCATGCCGATCTATTCCGCCCCTCTGCCGCTGGCCGAGGCCGAGCGGCGGATCGCGCGAATTCATGTGCCCTATCATCGCACGCTCGCTCGCCTCCTCGGCGCCGCCCACAGGCGCTGGGGCTGGGCGCTGCTCGTCGACTGCCATTCGATGCCTTCGCGCGGAAATGGCGCATTCGACGGCGGCGACCAGCCGAGCGATGCCGATATCGTGCTCGGCGACTGCCATGGCCGCAGTTGCGCCCCCCTCGTCATGGACGCGGCCACAGCGGCACTCCGGGAAATGGGATACCGGGTGGTGCGCAATGTTCCCTATGCCGGTGGCTATTGCACCTCGCATTACGGGCGGCCGGCACAGGGCATCCATGCCCTGCAGGTCGAGATCAATCGCGCGCTCTACATGGACGAGGTGACGTTCGCCCGGGCTCCCGCCTTTGCCGCCATCGCCGCAGATATGGCGTGCTTCGTACGGCGTCTGCAGGCCCTTGACCTCCGTCGTGACCGGGCGCTCGCCGCGGAATAGGAGGTGAACCCTTCCCGTAAAAAAAAGGGCCGTGCCAAAGCACGGCCCAAGTTCAGGGAGGAAACGCCCACGGAGGGCATGTGAAGCGGGGGGAAACCGCCTCACGCACGTAATCTAATACGTGGCGCTCCGATTTCAATGTGAATTCTTTCACAATGGGTTTAACAGACCGTTACTCTTTCGCTTGGTGCGCACCATGGGCGCGCGCTCGCGGCGGGCAGTCCGCCGCCGTGGCATAGATCGCCAGCGCCAGCGACAGCACGAGTCCGAGGAAGCCGAAGACGCCTCGGTACGACGCCACAGGAAGGCCCGCCGCCGCGCCACCGGCGATCCAGTGTGCGATCGTCCCGCCGAGCGGCTGCAGCACGCCCACACCCCCCATGACCGCCATATTGGCAAGAGTCATGCCGCGACCGATTGCATGCTCGGGATAAAGCGCCCGTGCATGCGCCACGGCAATCGTGAAGGCGCCATTGTTGATGCTGACGAGCACGAGCAGGACCGGCAGCGCCCAGAGCGGCGGCCTGCCGATGATCGCCAGCGCAAGGAGCGCGGCCACCGGCATGGCCGCGCCCGGTAGAACGATCCATTTGCGGGTATTGAGGCGACGGTCGAGCGGCCCGTATAGGAGCGGTCCGACCACGAGTCCGGCCGCCATCAGGAACAGGATATTGCCGCGCGCCACCGGGTCGAGGCCGTAGACATCGGCGAGATAGGGGCCGCCCCACAGGGCCACGATGCTGGCGATCGTGCCATATCCGGTGAACAGCAGCGGCAGGATCCGCCACAGACGACGGTCGCGGGCGAGCGTGATGACACCGGCAATGCCGGCGGCAAGGCTCTCCCGCCGCGGTGCGGCGAGCATGTTCGGACCGATTCGTTCGGGAACGGCGCGCCACAGCAGGAGCGCGAGGCCGGCGGCAAGAGCGGCAACGAGTACGAGGGTCCCGCGCCAGCCGAAATGCTCGGCGGCAAGGGCGAGCGGGGTCGTCGCCAGCAGCACGCCGAGATTGCCGATGGCAAGCTGCATCGCCGTCAGCCCGGCGAAGCGCTCCTGCTCGAAGCCGCGCGCGAAAATGACGAGCGGCCCCATGAACAGCGGCGCACAGCCGATCCCCATGAGTGCGCGTGCCCACATCAGGCCGGCCGCCGTTTCGGCCAGGGCGAAGGCCAGCACCGCGAGGGCGTTGACGACCATCATCGCCGCCATCACCCGGCGCGGCCCGAATCGGTCAAACGCGATACCGAGCGGCAGCTGCGCCGCCGCAAAGGCGATGAAGAAGGCACCGGCAAGCGCGCCGAGCTCCTGCGAGCCAATGCCGAGCTCCTGCGCCATTTCCGGCGCCAGAACGGCAACCGCATTGCGCAGGAACTGCGATAGCATATAGGCCGGGCCGACGATGGCAAACAGGCGCAGCAGCATGAGCAGTTTCCGGAATCGATCGAGCGCGCGGAACTTGCCAGCATTTGCCTTCGCTGGCCATCTCCCATAGATGATGAGGCCGGTCCGGCGGGGAGCCGGGCTGCGGTTTCCCCGTTTTATCGGATGATGCCCACCCGTGATTGAATTCCTGCTTTCCCGCTCCGCGCTCGATGCGCTTTATCTCCCGGCTGCACTCGCCGCCGCGCTGGTGCTG
>RFKS01000192.1 GCA_003694205.1 Alphaproteobacteria bacterium
CGCCGGAGGCGGCGGTTGCGCACGCGCGGGCGATGATCGCGGCCGGAGCCGACATCATCGATATCGGCGGCGAATCGACCCGCCCGGGTGCAGCGCCCCTGTGGGCGGAAGAAGAGATCGAACGCATCCTGCCGGTCATCTCGGCCCTTGCCGACGCGTCGGTGCCGCTCTCGGTGGACACCCGGCATGCGGCGGTGATGGCGGCGGCACTCGACGCCGGCGCCGCCATCGTCAATGACGTCTCTGCTCTCACCCACGACCCGGGAAGTCTCGAACTGGTGGCCGCACGCCGCTGCCCGGTGGTGCTCATGCATGCACGCGGCGATCCGCGCACGATGCAGGACAACCCCGTCTATGAGGATGTGCTCGGCGAGGTGTTCGCCTTTCTCGAGAGCCGGCTCCGCGCTTGCGAGGCGGCCGGCATTCCGCGTCAGCGCCTCATCGTCGACCCGGGCATCGGCTTCGGCAAGACGGTGCGGCACAATCTGACGCTGATCAACCAGATCGCCGCCTTTCACGGTCTCGGCGTTCCGCTCCTCCTTGGCGCCTCGCGCAAGCGGTTCATCGGCGCGCTGGCACAGGAGGCGCGTCCCGATCATCGGCTCGGCGGCTCCCTCGCGGTCGCCCTTGCAGCCGTGGACAAAGGGGTGCAAATTCTCCGCGTACATGATGTGGCGGAAACGGTGCAGGCGCTCGCCGTGCACCAGGGCTTGCAGGATGCGCGCCTTCTGGAGGAGGCGACCGCAGCGGACGAGGGGGCCTGCCCGGGATTCCCGGATTCGGATGGGCGCCCAAACGGGTGATCAAGGGACTGTCATGACAAGACGATTTTTCGGTACCGATGGCATTCGCGGGCAGGTCAATACGCCACCGATGACGGTCGAGACCGCAATGCGCGTCGGCATGGCAGCGGGGCGCGTCTTTCGTCGCGGCGCACATCGGCACCGGGTGGTCATCGGCAAGGACACGCGGCTCTCGGGCTATATGCTCGAGCCGGCGCTGACCGCCGGCTTCATCGCCACCGGCATGGACGTGATCCTGGTCGGCCCGCTGCCGACCCCCGCCGTGGCCATGCTGACGCGTTCGCTGCGCGCCGATCTCGGCGTCATGATCTCGGCCTCGCACAATCCGCACCATGACAATGGCATCAAGCTCTTCGGCCCTGATGGCTACAAGCTCTCGGACGCGGTCGAGGCCGAGATCGAGGCGCACATGGAAAATGGTCTCGACGATGGTCTCGCGAAGCCCGAGGATCTCGGCCGCGCCAGCCGGCTCGACGACGTGGCCGGCCGCTATATCGAATTTGCCAAGGCGACAGTGCCGGCCGGTCTCAGCCTCGAGGGCATCAAGGTGGCACTCGATTGTGCCAATGGTGCCGCCTACAAGGTGGCGCCGACCGTGCTCTGGGAGCTCGGTGCCGAGATCGAGACCGTGGGTGTCTCCCCCAACGGCCTCAACATCAATGCCGGCTGCGGATCGACCGCGCTCGACCTGCTTGTGCGTACGGTCCGGGATTCGGGCGCCGATATCGGCATCGCCCTCGACGGCGATGCCGACCGGGTCCTGTTCGTCGACGAGTCGGGTGCGGTGGTCGATGGCGACCAGATCATGGCTCTGATCGCCGAAGATTGGCAACGCAGAGGCCGGCTCAGGGGCGACGGCATCGTCGCCACGGTGATGTCCAATCTCGGCCTCGAGCGCCATCTGCAGGCGCTGGGGCTGCAGCTCCACCGGACGCGCGTCGGCGACCGTTATGTGGTCGAGGAGATGCGGCAGCGGAGCTGCAATCTCGGCGGCGAGCAATCGGGCCACATCGTGCTGTCCGATTTCGCCACCACTGGCGACGGCCTCGTCGCAGCATTGCAGGTGCTCGCGACGCTGGCGGAGAAGGCGCTTCCGGCCAGTAGCCTGCTGCGGCGCTTTACGCCGCTGCCGCAGCGCCTCCGCAATGTTCGCTTTGATACGCGGGGCGATCCACTGTCGGATTCGCGGATCCGGGCCGCAGTGTCCGCCGCCGAAGAACGGCTGGGCAGGCGCGGGCGCATTCTCGTCCGACCGTCGGGAACCGAGCCGGTCCTCAGGGTGATGGCGGAAGGCGAGGACGAGGCGCTCGTCGAAGCCGTCGTCGACGAGATCTGCCAGACCGTGGCAAGCGCGGCATGAAGCGACGCGGACGCGTTCTCGTCGTGGCCGGCTCCGATTCCGGGGGCGGCGCCGGAGTCGAGGCCGACATCAAGACGGTGACGGCACTCGGTGGCTATGCCGCCACCGCCCTCACCGCCGTCACGGTGCAGGACACGACCGGCATCCATGGCATCCACCCCGTGCCCCCGGAGGTCACGGCCGCCCAGATGCGGGCCGTTCTCGCCGATATCGGTGCCGACGCGATCAAGATCGGCATGCTCGGCAGCCGGCGCATGGTCGAGGTCGTTTGCGATGTGCTGGAAGGCGACGCGCTCGGCATCCCGGTCATCGTCGATCCGGTGCTGACTGCGACAAGTGGCACCGAACTGCTGGCGCCCGACGCAGTTGCCCTCCTGCGCGATCGGCTCATGCCCTGGGCGAGCCTGATCACGCCGAATGTGCCCGAGCTCGAGGCGCTGACCGGCGTTCTTATCGAGGACAGCGACGGCCTGCTCGCGGCGGCAAAGCGTCTGCGTGCGATGAACGCGACGGCGGTTCTGGCCAAGGGCGGCCATCTGCCGGGGCGCGATATTACCGATATCCTGCTCGTCGAGAGCGGCGATGACGGTGTCTTCACCACAGCGCGGCGGCCCACCCGCCACACGCACGGTACCGGTTGCACCCTTGCCAGCGCCATCGCCACCGGCGTCGCACAGGGCATGTCGCTGATCGCCGCCGTTACGCGGGCGCGCCGCTATCTCGACCAGGCGATTTCAAGCGCCCCCGGATTCGGCCGTGGCCACGGCCCGCTCGACCACGGCCACCCCTTGCGCCACTGATACCCTTTTCAGGGCCGCGACCGCCGCCTTCGCCGCCGCGCCAGATGATTGAGGGTCTCGACCAGGATCGAGAAGAGGATGGCAAAATAGAGATAGCCGCGCGGTATATGAAAGTGGAGCGCGTCGGCCACCAGCGCCACGCCGACGAGAAGCAGGAAGCTCAGCGCCAGCATCTTGGTCGTCGGATGTCGGCGGATGAAGGCGGCGGTCGGCTCGGCGGCCCACAGCATCACGCCCATCGCGAAAACGACGGCCGCAACCATCACCGGTAATTCCGTCGTCATTCCGACGGCCGTGATCACCGAGTCGAGAGAAAAGACGAGATCGAGCACCATGATCTGGAAGACAGCGAGCATCATCCCGGCCTCACGGACGGGTGCCGCGTTGCTCTCGCCCTCGACCTCCTCGTGAATCTCCCGCGTGCCCTTGTAGAGAAGGAAGAGCCCGCCGAGACCGAGAATGAGGTCGCGCCAGGAAATGCTGAATTCGCCTAGCGTGAACAGCGGCTGCTTGAGCCCGATGATCCATGAGAGCAGCGCGAGAAGCGCAAGGCGCATGAGCAGCGCACCGGCGAGGCCGATCCGTCGTGCCCGGCGCGCGGCTGTCTTCGGCAGGCGGTCGGTGATCACCGAGATGAAGACGAGATTGTCGATGCCGAGCACGATCTCGAGCAGCGCCAGAGTCAAAAAGCTGAGCCAGATCTCCGGCATCATCAGATAGTCGAGCATGCTGCCTCCTTGTCCCATCTGGAGCCCCGCCGCCCGAATCGGGACACGGGGATGGCGTGGCCCTACCGGTCATATCGCCGGCAGCGATCCGATGTCGATCACAATTCAGGAGAGGGCAGGGCGACGCCTACAGCGAGCCGGGGGCGGCGACCCCGGCCTCGGTGAGAAGCCGCCGCAATCTCGCGATCGCGGCATCCCGCTCCTCGCGGTTCTCGGCCCGGGAGAGTTGCTCGAGAAAGGCCGGGTCGGCCATGTGGCGCACCGCCTCCGCTTCGGCCGCGGCGCGCGCCTGGCCCTCGGTGAAACACCCCTCGGCCATCATCGCGAGCAGCGATTCCGCCCTGCGCGATGGTGACATGTCGGCCCCGGCGAGGCGCTCGAACACGCCGTTCGAGCGTATGATCTTGAGGCACATGTCATCGAGCGCGCCGCCAATCCGCGACTTGTAGCCGGGTGCGAGATCCGATGCGAGGACGCGGCGCTGCAGCCGCGCGAGAAGCTGCAGGCGACCGCGCACATTGGCGGCCGCCGGTCGCGTCCAGAAAGCCTCGTTGCTGCTCATGGTGACGAGCGGGATCATGTATTTGGCGAGGACCCGGCGATTGGCGTCACCGATCGTCTGCCGCTCGAGGTCAAGAAGTCGCGTCAGTTTTTCCGCCGGCGTCGGCGCAAGCGCCAGAAAGTCGCCGAGCGACTGCGGATTGAGCAGGCGGGCGCACCGGTCCTCGATCATCTCCCGCAGCGAGCTCTCGCCGAGGACGCTGATCACCGGTTCGCCGAGTGCGGACATGAGCCGGCCGAGAGCGGCGAATTCGCCGACGAGCCCCTCCCCCGTGAAACGCCGCTTGGTGTTGAGCTCGTAGACGATGTGCTCGATCAGCACGTCGCGGCATTTCGGCAGCAGGCGCGACTTCAGGAAGCGGGCCAGCATCTGCGCCTCGTCGGGCACGTCGCGGCCGTCGAGGTCGCCGCGCGCGAGGGCGGCGATCAGCTCGAGGCGATCGATGAGCGCCTGCGCCGGCAGGATCTCCTGGATGAGGCGGCGGTGCTGGAGCTGCTCCGACAGAAAGAGGTCGAGAACCTCCAGCGCCCATGCCGGGTGGTCGAACCGCATGAGGCTGAGAAGCCGGCCCAGCTTGGCACGCGTGCCCTCATGTCCCCGCAGATCGTCGGCGAGCGCCATGGAAAGCAGGAATTCCTTGCCGCCAAGGCTTTTCATGCGGGCAACGAGATCGACGAACCGGCCCTCGCCGATCCGCGGTCGTCCACTCTCCTCGGCCCGCCGGAGCGCCCCGAGGGCGCTCGAGATGACGGACTGGATCTGCCGGATCCGTTCCGCGACCGGCTCGCCGGTCTCCCGCACCTGGGCGACGGCCGCCTGCTGCACCGCCTGCAGGAGCCGCGTGCCGGCTGCCTCGACGCGTTTGTAATTGTCGATACTGTAGAGAATCTCGACGGTCGTCAGTTCGAGACCGTCAAGGAGCGGTGCCAGCAGCCGGGTAATCGCACGGCGCGCCTCGGGCGTATAGAGGTCGGTGGCGGTCTTGCAGAACACCGCCGGCATGTCGGAATCGTGCTTCGACGGCTTGCGCTTGCGACCGAGCAAGAGAATCTCGAGCGAGTCATAGGCCCCCTCGCCGGGGTCGAACCGCTCGCGCAGGACACGAACCGCCTGATAGGCGCCGGTGCGGTAGGACCGTTCTGCAAGTTCCGCCGCCTCGTCCCTGGTTTCGAGCACCTCGAGCAGGGTCCAGTGGTTTTTCCTAAAACCGTGCACTTCGTAATGCGTGTCACGCTGGCGCCGGGAGCGTTGCATGCGAGCGCCTCCTCTAGCGCTTGCCGCTGCGCCAGCGCTCGATGACCGCAGGAACGAAAGTGGCGTCCTGCCGCGCCCATTCCCAGTTCTCCGAGAAGGCGGGATCCGAGCTCGAAGGCCGCTGCGAGTCCTCGAGATGGTCGAGCCAGACCCGCATTGGTGCCGCGACGCCTTCTCCGGACAGAATGCATTCGCGTGTCTTGAGAGCCGAGATGCTGCTCAGGAAGGCACGACTGCCTTCCGGCAAGGCATTTGCGACAAAAGCGGTGTCGCGCTCGTTGTTCATGCGCATGGACAGGATCGTGCCGCACTGCGAGAGCACGGATTCCGAGACGTCAGAAGGGCGCTGCGAGACGAGACCCAGCGATACCCCGTATTTGCGCCCTTCCTTGGCGATCCGCTCGAGCACCCGGCGCGCCGAATCGAAACGCGGGTTCGGCTGCCGTGGCACATAGCGATGCGCTTCCTCGCAGACGAGCAGCAGCGGCCGCGCGGCGTCGCCCTTTCTCGACCAGAGCGCAAAATCGAAGACCATGCGGCACAGCAGCGAGACCACGACGTCGACGATGTCGGAAGGAACGCCGGAAAGATCGAGCGTCGAGACCGGCTTGCCGTTGCCCGGCATGCGCAGGATGCGGGAGATGATGTCGGCGAAGCTGTCGCTGATCAGCATGCCCGAGAACATGAAGCTGTAGCGGTCGTCGGAGCGCAGCTCCTCGATCTTGTGCTTGAGGCGCAGGAATGGCAGGTGCTTTTCCGGCTTGTCGAGACGACCCATTTGCGCGTCAAGCTCAGCCAATATGTCGGTCAGCTTGTACGGTATGGGCGTGTCGACCGTGATGCGCGCGGCGGAGAAGCGTGTGTTCTTCTTGCGTGCGGCGAGAAGCGACCGCTTGAGGATGTCGATCTCTACCTCGTGGCCGGCCTCGCGGGTGCCGATGAAGACTTCGACATGCTCCTCGAGATTCATCATCCAGTAGGGCAGCGACAGCGTCGTCGGATCGAAATGCTCGCCGATATCGCGAAAGGCCGTCGCATATTCATTGTGTGGATCGAGGATCAGGATGTGCCCGCCGGGCAGTTTCTCGACCAGGCGGTGGATGATCAGCGCCACCGCGCTCGACTTGCCGGTGCCGGTGCTGCCGAGGACCGCAAAATGCCTGGCGAGCAGGCTGTCGATATGCACATTCGCAGCGACCTTGGTCGGGTAGATTTGGCCGAGCCTCAGACTTGGCCCGTCGCGGCGGACGAACAGCGTCGCGAGCTCCGTCTCGTCGACCGCAAAAACGCGGTTGCCGGGTACCGGATAAAGCGAAATGCCGCGGTCGAGGTGCGCCGTCTCGTCATCCGCCCCGCCTGCGAATCTTTCGCCGAAAAGGTCAATGCACAGATGCGGGTCGCCGTCGCGGTGCTCGATCGCCCGCACATGCCCATAGACCCAATTTCCCTCCGCCTCGACCTTGACGATGAGACCGATGCGGCCGAAGCGCGCAACCTCGACGCCGCCGCACAGGCGTGCGGCCGCGGCAGCGCCGCTCACCTCGACGATTTCGGCGAGCACCGTCGGCGTATCCCGGGCCGCGGGATTCGGATCGCCCGCCACCTCTTGCACGAATTCGTTCACGTCCTCTCCCATCCGCCCGAGCGCGTGCTGGCGCGAGGTCGCCCCAGACTAGGCGCCTGCGTTTAAGATTTCCTTTCCGTGCAAGAAGATCGCCGATACCGATGGTCAGGCGATCTCACCGAGATAATGGCCGACGACGCGGCGGCGATGGCCGCGATCGCGATGTTCGAGCAGATAGAGCCCCTGCCAGGTTCCGAGCAGCAGCGCGCCGGCACGCACCGGGATCGCGAGATGGGTCTGGGTCAGCATCGTCTTGATATGTGCCGGCATGTCGTCCGGCCCCTCGGTGCCGTGGCGGTAGAGACGCGGATCGCGCGGCGCCAGGCGGTCGAGCGCGTCGAGGAGATCGCGCTGCACGTCAGGATCGGCATTCTCCTGGATCACGAGGGAGGCCGAACTGTGACAGCAGAAGAGGTGCACAAGTCCATCGCCGGCGCCGAGCTCGCTGAGCCAGGCCTTCACCCTGTCGTCGAGGGCATGGCAGCCCGGGCCGCTCGTCGCAATCACCCACTCGGTTTGCGCCTGCTTCAGCATGGCGACCTCAGGGCAATGGGCGTTCGAGTGGGCGCAGGTTGCGCACCAGCGGGTCGGAAGCGGCGCCATAGGCAATCTCGGCGACGAAGCGGGGCCGGCAGGGACCGGCCGGCCGTTCGCCAAGCCGCCGCAGGAGCGCCCGGTCCGCGGCCGCGATCGCAAGATGCGGCGCAGCGAGCCGCAGTCCAAGGATCACCGCATCGCCCTTGCGCAGGGGGGCGACAATCCCCCGGGCGAGCGCCCTGCCGCGGCCGTCGCCGAGCTGGGGCCGCAGAGGCCCGGCCTCCGGTGCGACATCGACGAGCAGCACCGGGCGCGGTGCGCCCGGCGGCAGGCCGCGCGACACGGCATCGACATGCGGACCTTCGGCTTCCACCAGCACATGGGCGCGGCGCGGCACGGCCTTGGCGTTCCTCTCCGGATCGACGCTGAAACCGAAGGCGGCAAGCCGCTCCGCCGCCGGCGGCCCGGATCCCGCGGGGGCGTATTGGCTGACCGTGACCAGCGCGAGCGGTGCCCGGTGCCCGATGACGGCCGCGATCAGGCCGCCGCCACCGGGATCGACACGGAGTCGGCATTCGTCGAGCAGAAGCGTTCCCCGCTCGGGGCCAAGCCGGTTGTAGGCGGCAAGGAGTCCGAGGCCCAAATGGGCGAGCAGAACGATGCCGATGGCGATGCGCAGGCATCCGGTCATGACCGCTCTCCCGCGGTCGCAAGAAGTCCGTTCAGGAGACGACCGAGCCCGAACAGGATGGCGACGGCAAGCAGTAGCAGCAGCCCTTCGACCGGTGCCGGCAGGGCACCCGTGAGCCATCTGTGGGCAACCGCGATCGCGAGCAGCCAGAGTATGACGAGGCCACCATGGGCGCTTTCGCGCCAGCCCCGCTGCAGACCGAGAAACAGGGCCAGGGCGGCGAAGAGGGCCAGAAGACCGCTTTCGAGGGCCGCCGCGCTGCCCGCCGCGGCGATCAGCAGGCTGGCATCGCGGACCGTCAGCAGCAGGGCGGTCGGGCCGGCAAGAAGCAGTCCGGCGAGACGCCAGCCGAAGCGGATCACGTGCGGCCAACGGCCCGCGAACGCGCCGACGCTCCAGGCGGCGATACCGAGAAGCAGGACCGGATCGGCGCGATGGAGGAGCGCCGCGGCGGTGGCGCCGTCCGCAAGGGCGACAATGGCGGCGAGGGCGGCACCCGCGGCAAAGGTGCCCGCTGCGGTGAGAAGGGGATCGAGATGGCGATGGCCGAGCGCGGCGGCGAAGGCGCCGACCGCAAGGACGATGGCGAAATCCATCGGGTGATTCAGGATCGCGGTTACGATCCGCAGATCGAGTGCAAAGGCGGCGACGGCGAACCAGGTGGCGAGAAGAACGAAGAAGCGGTCGCGACCCGTGCGAAACAGCGCTTCGGCGAGCAGCAGCGGCACCAGAGGCGCAACCAACGCGACGGCGATCTGGAGCCAGCTCGCAAGGCCGCCCCAGACCCGATCGAGAAGGGCGAGGACGATGCCGCCGAGTGTCAGCGCACCGAGGAGTGCCGCAAGCCGCATCGTCCACGGTGCGGCGGGCCGCGCCGAACCCTTGAGCCCGGCATCTGCCTCGAGGTCGCGCAGCACCTCGTCATGATAGGAGGCAATCGCCTTCTTCTCGGCGGGGCCGAGATTGAGGAGGCCCATGGCCTCGAGCCGCCGCGCCTCCTCGCGAAAGCCGGCGATGGCATCAAGGCGCCGCTCGGCATCGCGGCGCGGGCTCATCGGACGCTAGTCTCCGAGGTCCTCATAATCGGGCTCGCTCTTCGTCAGGGCCGCGGCGGCGCCCTTCATCAGGTCCTCACCGAGCAGCATGCCGGCATTCCAGGTCGCGACATAATCGAGCCCGTCGGCAACCGTATGCTCGCGGGCATGGTTGAGCACCTGCTTGGTCCCGGCGACCGCAAGCGGGCTCTTGCCGGCGATCGTGCGCGCGATCTCGACGGCGCGGGCAATGGCATCCTCGCGGCTCGGCGCAACCGCGTTGACGAAGCCGTAATGCGCCGCCTCGGCGGCCCGCATCTCGCGGCCGGTATAGGCAAGCTCGCGCAGTATGCCGTGCGGCAGAAGGTGCGGCGCCCGCTGCAGGGTCCCGACATCGGCGACCATGCCGATATTGATCTCGTGAATGGCAAAGCGTGCATCATCCGCGGCGATACGCAGGTCACAGGCGGTCACCAGATCCATGGCGGCCCCAAGGCACGCGCCATGAATGGCGGCGATGACCGGCTTGCGGCAGCGTTCAAGCGCTGAAAAGCTCTGCTGAAGCTCAAGGATGCGGCGCCGCAGGGCCTCGCGCGTGCGCGCCGGATCGGCCTTGGGGTCGGGTGCCATGTCGCGCAGCATGGCAAGATCGATGCCCGCCGAGAAATGCGGCCCGCGCCCGGACAGCACGATGGCCCGCACCCGCCCTTCGCGGTCGAGCTCGGCCAGCGCCGCCGGCAGCTCGCGCCAGAAGGCAGCGTCCATCGCATTC
>RFKS01000193.1 GCA_003694205.1 Alphaproteobacteria bacterium
GGTCAGGGCGTCGGCGTCGAGCACCGTCGGCCGCGCGGTCCCGAGCAGCGCCTGCACGCGGCGGCGGGTCGCCGCACCGACCCCACTGCCGGGGCCGATGGCGAGCGCATTGCGGCGCCGATCGGCGAGAATCCTGCGCAGGTCCGCTTGTGTTGCGAAAGGCGCCACCATCACCTCGGTCAGCGCCGTCGCCTGGATGGCATAGCCCTCCGCCGGCGTTGCCAATGTCACCAGCCCGGCGCCGGTGCGCAGCGCTGCCAGCGCCGCCAGACGCGACGCCCCGAGCGCCGGCGGCGTGCCGCCGATGATGAGGCCATGGCCGCGCGCATATTTGTGTCCCGCGGGATCGAGGGGGGGCCACAAGGGCCGCCACAGCCCCGGCGCATTCTCGAATGTCTTCGGCGCCACCTCGTCGAGGACCCGGGCCGCGATGCCGATGTCGCGCACCACGACCTCACCGCAATGAAAGCGCCCCGGCACCAGCAGGTGACCAGGCTTCTTGCGAAAGAAGGTGACCGTCAGGTCGGCCCGGAAGGCACAGCCCTCGACCTGCCCGTCGTCACCGGAGATGCCGGTTGGCACATCGACCGCGACCCGGAATGCCGGCCGCGCATTGGCCGTCTCGATCATCGCCGCGGCGGCACCGGCAACCGGCCGCGAAAGGCCGGCGCCGAACAGGGCGTCGATAACGAGATCGGCATCGGCGAGCGCGGAGTCATCGAAGGTGGCCACCGGTCCCTGATACCGGGCGGCCATCGTCGCGGCATCGCCGCGCAAGGCCTCCCGCGGCACGGAAGAGGCGACATGAACCGCAACCCCTGCCTCGGCGAGATGGCGCGCCGCCACCCAGCCGTCGCCGCCGTTGTTGCCCGGTCCCGCAAGCACCACCGCCCGCTCCGCCCGATGCCGGGCCAGCGCCTCCTCGGCGACCGCGCGACCGGCGGCCTCCATGAGATCCTCGCCGCGGATGCCCGACTCGATCGTCAGGCGGTCCGCCTGCGCCATCTCGGCACAGCTGAGGAGCGCGTGCGGGCTTTTCGGATCGAAGGCGGCCATATGTCCCCTCCGCTGCGACAGGCGCGGCACCGGACCTCGCAGGAGCAACGGCCGTCGCGGCAGTGGGGCGAGCGATGGGACTTGAACCCACAGCCTCCTGGACCACAACCAGGCGCTCTAACCAGTTGAGCTACGCCCGCCACAGTCTTCCGCGCGAGGGCGCCCTCTTAGCCGAGTGCTGCCGCCGCCGTCAAGCAGGCCGGAGCCGCCTGCCCATCGAGGGTGCAGATGCCCAGATATTGGGCATATCGCGCCCTTGGGCAAGCCCCCGAAAGCGCGCCGCACGGCGGGCTTTCCGCCACCCGCTTGCTGGCATGCCTCGTGCAACGAGCGCGACAGGAGACGGGAACATGGTGCCGAAGCAGAAGAGGTGCGGCACCGTGCACATCGCGCAACAGCCCGGCGTCAACCGGGAGCCCGCGGGACCAGATTCAAGAGAGAGTGATGAAAAAGATCGAAGCGATCATCAAGCCCTTCAAGCTCGATGAGGTGAAGGATGCCCTGCATGAGGTAGGTGTGTCCGGGATCACCGTCCTCGAGGCCCGCGGTTTCGGCCGCCAGAAGGGGCATACCGAGCTCTATCGCGGTGCCGAATATGTGGTCGATTTCGTTCCCAAGGTGAAGATCGAACTCTTCATCGAGGACGCGCGGGTCGAAGCCGCCGTCGAGGCGATCCAGAACGCGGCCCATACCGGCCGCATCGGCGACGGCAAGATCTTCATCATGCCGGTGCTCGACGCCGTCCGCATTCGCACCGGCGAAACCGGCGACGACGCCATCTGAAACCCGGACCGCAACCACACAGGACAGCACACAGGAGACGACATGCCGAAATATACCGACCTCTCGCCTGCCGACCTGCTCAAGCTTTGCAGGGACGAGGACCTCGTCTGGATCGACCTGCGGTTCACCGATCCGCGTGGCAAATGGCAGCATCTGACGATGGATGCTGCGGCGATGGACGAGGAACAGCTCGAGGACGGGATCATGTTCGACGGTTCGTCGATCGCCGGCTGGAAGGCGATCAATGAATCGGACATGATTCTGAAGCCGGACCTCGCCCGGGTCACCACCGATCCCTTCACCGCGCAGGGGACGGCGATCGTCTTTTGCGACGTGCTCGAGCCCTCGACCGGACAGCCCTATGGGCGCGATCCGCGCTCGACCGCCAAGCGCGCCGAGGAGTATCTCAAGTTCTCCGGCATCGGTGATGTCGCCTATTTCGGCCCCGAGCCCGAATTCTTCGTCTTCGACGATGTCCGCTTCCGGGTCGGCTATTCCGGCGCCATGTACGCCCTTGACGACATCGAGGGGCCGTACAATTCGGACAAGCCTTATCCCGACGGCAATATGGGCCACCGGCCGCGCATCAAGGGCGGCTATTTTCCGGTCGCGCCCGTCGACTCGGCCTTTGACCTGCGCGGCGAGATGGTGAGCGTGCTGCGCGAGCTCGGCGTCAGCATGGACAAGCACCATCACGAGGTGGGCGCGAGCCAGCACGAGCTCGGCATTACCTTCGCACCGCTCACCGAGATGGCCGATAAGGTGCAGCTCTACAAATATGTCGTGCACCAGGTCGCCCATTCCTACGGCAAGACCGCGACCTTCATGCCGAAGCCGGTCAAGGACGACAACGGATCGGGCATGCACACCCACCAGTCGATCTGGCGCGACGGCAAGCCGCTCTTTGCCGGCGCCGGCTATGCCGACCTGTCGGACACGGCGCTCTACTATATCGGCGGTATCATCCGCCACGCGAAGGCGATCAATGCCTTCACCAATCCGACGACGAACAGCTACAAGCGCCTGACTCCGGGCTTTGAGGCGCCGGTCCTGCTTGCCTACTCGGCGCGCAATCGCTCGGCTTCCTGCCGCATTCCCTATGCGACCAGTCCCAAGGGCAAACGTGTCGAGGTGCGCTTCCCCGATCCTGCGGCCAACCCCTATCTCGGCTTCGCCGCGATGCTGATGGCCGGCCTCGATGGCATCGAGAACAAGATCCATCCCGGCGACGCCATGGACAAGGATCTCTATGCCCTGCCGCCCGAAGAGCTGACCGGTGTGCCGACCGTCGCCCGTTCGCTGCGCGAGGCGCTTGAGGCGCTGCAGGCGGACAATGATTTCCTCAAGAAGGGGGATGTCTTCTCGCAGGACCAGATCGACGCCTATCTGCACCTCAAGTTCGAGGAGGTGACGACCTTCGAACTGACGCCGCACCCGGTCGAATTCGACCTCTATTACAGCGTCTGAGCCAACCGCCGGCACCTCGCCCGCGGGGGCCTCGCCACGCGAGGTCCCGCGGGTGTCCGGCCACCACGACCCGGCCCTCAGTGGAGCGAGGAATTGCTCGGCCGGCTGCGCGCCTTGTCGGGCACGCCGAGCAGGGCATAAGCGAGAATCTTGTAGGCCAGCTTGGCGGCAAGGAAATCGCAGGCATGCAGGCCCGGACGCGGCGCCAGCTCGGTGATGTCGGCACCGACGATATCCGCCACCGCGGCCGCCTTGCGGATGATGGCGATGGCATCGTCCCAAAATAGCCCGCCGGGCTCCGGCGTGCCGGTCGCCGGCATGAGCGAGGCGTCGAAGGCATCGAGGTCGAAGCTCAGATAGACCGGCCGGCCGCGCAACGGCGCGACAATCCGGTCAAGCGTCCACAAGGCCTTGTCTTTCGCCCAGTGGATATGAAGCCGCTCCCGGTTCTCCTCGTAAAACGGTATTTCGCCGGCCGAAATGTTGCGGATCCCCACCGACACGACCTCGACCCGTGGATCGTCCATGACCCGGCGGATTGCCGAGGCATGGCTGAAATGCTCGCCCTCATAGCCGTCCCGCAGATCGGCATGGGCGTCGAAATGGAGCACCGCGAGATCGGGAAAGCGCTCGAGGAAAGGGCGGATCGCACCCGGCGTCACCGAATGCTCGCCGCCGAAGACGAACGGAAACCGTTCCTCGGCCAGGACCCGCCCCGTGAGACCGGCAAGCTGCTCGAGCGCCTTTTCCACGGGCTGCGGGATCGCCGGAGCGGCCAGCGTCACGACGCCGAATTCGTGGATCGGCTCGCACCAGAATTCCTCGTCGAATAGCTCGACCTCGTGCGAGGCGCCGATCATCGCCGCCGGCCCCGCCGCCGTGCCCCCTTCATAGGACACGGTGGCCTCGAGGCCATAGGGGATGATCACGGCCCGCACCGTGGCGTGATCCGGAGTATTCTCAAGGCCGAGAAACCCTTCCCCGGCCGGCATGAAGGGCGGAAGCTCCATTCGGGGCACCTTGTCAAACGCACGAACCGTCGGGCTCTTCTAGCCATCCGGCACGATAAGGCAAGCGACTTTGTGATCCTGATACGGCGCATAAGGGTGCGGTCGCCGCGCCGACGCCGCGCGCCGCGCAAAGGGCGCCTGCGGCGCCCCATCATGCCGTGCCGGGCTTTCCTTCCTCGCTCTTGTGGGCATCGCGTGGCGGATCATGGCGCCGGCGCCGCGGGCCTGTCGCGGTGCCCCTTCCGGTGCTCCGTGCGTCACGCGCGAAGCGGGCGGAATCGCACAAGGTCGAGAGCGCTACCAGCCGGCGCTCCGAGCGCAGGCTCGCATGGCTGATGACAGCGTGCGGGATGCCGACGCCGCGTGGCTCGAGGATGCGCTCGACGATCCACACCGAATCCCAGTTGCCATATTCGAAGAACCGGTCGCCGACCCCGACCCGCGGCGGTTCCTCCCGGGAAAGGGAAAACCGCCGGAAGACCCGGCCCCATCGGCCTGCGCTCGCCATCGTCCAACTCCCTGCCCGACGTCGCGAAAGGATAGCATATTTCTCGCCCCCTGGTGCCATGAAACCAGCGGTGGACCGCTGCCGTTGCCGCGAGGGCCTGATCGGGCAAGGACTTCCATGCCTCATTAAGAGATGTGAAAGGAACGCGGGTTAGCTTCACAGACGCAATGAGTTCCCAAGTGCGTCACGACTCGAAATCTCCTGCCCTGCCTCTCGACCCGGAGCTCGACACCGAGCAGCGGGCGCTGCAGTGCCGTCTGGCCGGAACGAATATCAATCCTTCCACTTTCCTTGCCACCGACTATCTCAATCATTTCAATGAAGTGATCATGCTTCTTGAGATGTTACCCGAAATGCCGGAGATGATCGGGGAGGTGCTGCTCTGGCAGCCGAAATCCTATCCCGACCATTTCCGCGACAGCGGATTCAAGGATGGCGCGTTGGCCATCGAGGCCTATGAGCGGGCGCCGGCCCGCTATCGCCGGGCCTTCGATCACCATGTGGCGGCGCTCGACGCGCTGATCCTCGAGTCCGTGGCCGCCCTTCAATCCTGCGCTTCGGATGGCACCCGCATGCGGCGCATAGTCGATTGCGACCTCGCCCAGGCCCGCCGCATCCTCGAGACCCTGTCGGGCATCATCCACGGCGCGACGACCTCGCTGGCACAGGACGATGTCGACCGCGCCTTTGCCGATGCGAGCAGCGGCGCCGACACGGCCGAGGCGGACGGCGCCAACGACCAGGCGGCGATCGACGCCCTTTTCGACTGAGCCCTACCCACGTCCGCACAGCGAAAAGGGCCGCGCGATACGCCAGATATTGTTATCCTTGACCCCCGGCACCCCGTATATTACCGCACGGTGAGTTTTCTTTTCAGTCGGGTCCGCGTGTCATGGCCGATCTTTTCGAGGATGTGAGCACCACGAGCACTGCCTATTCCGCCGAGGATATCGAGGTGCTCGAGGGGCTCGAGCCGGTCCGCAAGCGGCCCGGTATGTATATCGGCGGCACCGACGAGCGGGCGCTTCACCATCTCGTCGCCGAGCTGCTCGACAACGCCATGGACGAGGCCGTTGCGGGCCATGCCAGTCGCATCGAGATCGAGCTCGACGCGACGGGATCGGTGACCGTGTCCGACAATGGCCGCGGCATCCCCGTCGACCCGCATCCGAAGTTTCCCGACAAGTCGGCGCTCGAGGTCATTCTCACGACGCTGCATTCGGGCGGCAAGTTCAAGACCGGCGCCTATGCCACGGCGGGCGGATTGCATGGCGTCGGGGTCTCGGTCGTCAATGCACTCTCGGAGCGGCTCGAAGTCGAGGTCGCACGCGACCGGCAGCTTTATCGCCAGTCCTATGTGCGGGGCGTCCCTGAGGGACCGCTCGCGTCGCTCGGCCCGGTACAGAATCGCCGCGGTACGCGCATCCGTTTTGCGCCCGATCCGGACATCTTCGGCAAGGATGCCGCTTTCCGTGCCGCGCGGCTTTATCGCATGGCCCGCTCGAAGGCCTATCTGTTCCGCGGTGTCGAGATCCGCTGGCGCTGTGACGCGGCCTGTCTTCGCGACGGCGAGAACGTACCCGCGGAGGAGACTTTCCATTTTCCGGGCGGGCTCGCCGACTATCTCGAGGAAAGCCTAAAGGGCCGCACACTCGCTGGTGACGAAATCTTTGCCGGTCGTGCCGCCCTCGCCGACGGCCAGGGACGCGTCGAGTGGGCCATTGCCTGGCCCGAATTCGGCGAGGGGTTTTCCTCCTCCTACTGCAACACCGTGCCGACGCCACAGGGGGGCACCCACGAGAGCGGCTTCCGCATGGCCCTGCTCAAGGGACTGCGGGCGCATGGCGAGATGGTCGGTAATCGCAAGGCGCAGCAGCTCACTGGCGATGACGTCACCGGCGCCGCGGCGCTGATGCTGTCGGTCTTCCTCAAGGCACCGCAATTCCAGGGCCAGACCAAGGAGCGCCTGTCCTCGCCGGAAGCGAGCCGGCTCGTCGACCAGGCGGTGCGCGACGCCTTCGATCACTGGCTGGCGGAAAGCCCGGCGCGCGGGCAGGCGCTGCTCGGCTGGGCGCTCGAACGTCTCGAGGAGAGGCTGAGGCGGCGCGCCGAGCGCGAGGTCAAACGCGCCACGGCAACCGGCCGGCGACGCCTGCGGCTACCCGGCAAGCTGACCGACTGCGCCCTCGACAGCGCCGAGGGCACCGAGCTTTTCATCGTCGAGGGGGACAGCGCCGGCGGTTCCGCGAAGCAAGCCCGCGATCGCCGTACGCAGGCGGTGCTGCCCATTCGCGGCAAGATCCTGAACGTCGCGAGCGCAAGCGCCGAGAAGATCGCCCAGAACCAGGAAATCCGGGACCTCATCCAGGCCCTCGGCTGCGGCACCGGATCCCATTATGACGGCGCCGCCCTGCGGTACGAGAAGATCATCGTCATGTGCGATGCCGATGTCGACGGCGCCCATATCGCGACCCTGCTCATGACCTTCTTCTTTCGCGAGATGCCCGGGCTCGTGCGCGAGGGCCGACTTTATCTGGCGCAGCCGCCTCTCTATCGGCTGGCACGCGGCGGAACCGTCCGCTATGCCCGCGACGACGCGGAAAAGGAGGCTCTGCTCGCCGGCGACTTCGCCGGCAAGGGCAAGGTTGAGGTGTCCCGCTTCAAGGGTCTCGGCGAGATGCCGCCGGCACAGCTCCGCGAGACCACAATGGCACCCGGTAAACGCGTCCTCTTGCGCGTGACTCTGCCCGAGGACGGCGCCGAGCGCCGCGCCATCGCCGACCTCGTCGAACGGCTCATGGGACGTCGTGCGGAATCGCGTTTCGCCTTCATCCAGGAACACGCCGAGCGTGTCGACGAAGCCGCGCTCGACCTTTGATCAGTCGGCCGTCACAGGCCGCCCTGCCCCTGCCCTTCCTCCTTCATCACATCGGCGGCGACGCGCATGCGGATGATCGGTGTGGGATTGCGCGGCGGCTCGCCGCGGGCAATCTGGTCGACATACTGCATGCCCGACACGACCCGGCCCCAGACGGTGTATTTGCCGTCGAGATGATGTGCCGGCATGAACATGATGAAGAACTGGCTGTTGGCGCTGTCCGGATCGTCGGTCCGCGCCATCGAGACCGTGCCCCGAAGATGCGGCAGGTCGTTGAATTCGGCCTTGAGGTCGGGAAGGCTCGAGCCGCCCTCGCCGGTGCCGAGCGGGTCGCCGGTTTGCGCCATGAAGCCCTCGATCACGCGATGGAAGACGAGCCCGTCATAGAATCCGCGGCGCACGAGCTCCTTGATGCGGGCGACATGGTTCGGGGCCTTGTCGGGCCGCATCTGGATCACCACCCGGCCCATCGGCAGGTCCATATA
>RFKS01000194.1 GCA_003694205.1 Alphaproteobacteria bacterium
CCAGTTCGTCGCCGGCACCCACCCGCTCACCGGCCGGCCGGGCTGGTGGGATCGCCTCGTTGGCCCCGGGCGAATTCTCGATACCGATCGCTATTTCATCGTCTGCGCCAATGTGCCTGGCGGCTGCATGGGCAGCATCGGGCCGGCGAGTATCGATCCCGCGACCGGGCGCCCCTATGGCCCGGACTTTCCCGGCCTGACGGTCGCCGACATGGTGCGGGCCGAGGCGCTGCTACTCGACCATCTCGGGATCGGCGACCTGTTCCTCGTCATCGGCGGCTCGATGGGCGGCATGCAGGCGCTGGAATGGCTACGACTCTACCCAGAGCGTGTCTTCGCCGCCGCCGCTTTCGCCGTCGGCGCACGCCACAGCGCACAGCAGATCGCCCTGCACGCCATCGGGCGCCAGGCGATTCTCAACGACCCGGACTATCAGGACGGGCGCTATCATGGCAGTGGTCGCGCGCCGGTCGGTGGGCTTGCCGTTGCCCGCATGCTGGCGCATCTGAGCTATCGCTCGCCGGAGGAACTCGCGGCCCGCTTCGGGCGCCGGCTGCAGGATCGCGACACGCCCTCCTATGGCTTCGGCATCGACTATCAGGTGGAGAGCTATCTCGCCCATCACGGCCATCGCTTTGTCGAGCGCTTCGATCCCCTGAGCTATCTCGTCATCACCAAGGCCATGGACCATTTCGATCTGGCGCCCGACGGCGATCTCGCCGCCGCCTTCCGGGGGTGCAGGGCAACGGTGTTTCTCGCCGCCTACGCGACCGACTGGCTCTACCCGCCCGACGAGACGGCGGCGCTCGCGGAGGGCCTCGCCGCGGCCGGTCTGGAGGTCGATTTCGCGGTTCACGAGGTGCTGACCGGCCACGACTCCTTCCTCCTCGAGGTGCCGTCCGCCGATCGCGCGCTGGCCCGCTTTCTCGACCGCATGGCCGCCCGCCGGGGGCTTTGAGGCGCGCTCAGAACCCCGCCGCCCGGTAGACGATTTCGCCGCCGATGACGGTCATCAGGGCCTTCTGCCTCGGGATCTCCGCAACCGGCAGGGACATGAGGTCGCCCGAAAAGACCGTAAGATCGGCGAGCTTGCCGGCGGCGATGGTGCCGAGGTCGCGCTCGGCGAAGCGGGCATAGGCTGGCCACAGGGTGAGCATGCGGAGTGCGGTCAATCGGTCGACCGCCTGCTCGGGGTGCCAGCCGGGACCGGCGAAGCCGTCGAGCGAACGCCGCGCCACGGCGGCATAGAATTCGATCAGGGGATCGCCGCGCTCGACCGGTGCATCCGAGCCGGCCGCGATGACCGCGCCCGAATCGATGAGGCTGCGCCAGGCATAGGCGCCCGCGAGCCGTTCCGGCCCCAGGCGTGCCGGTGCGAAAAAGAGATCGGAGATCGCGTGGCTCGGCTGCATCGAGGCGATGACGCCGAGACGCGCGAAACGTGGAATATCGGCGGGATCGAGGATCTGGGCATGCTCGATGCGCCAGCGGGGATTGGCGACCGCCCGCGCGGCCTCGGGCACGCTCGCGAAGGCCTCCGCGTACCAATCGAGCGCCAGCCGGTTGCCGCGGTCGCCGATGGCATGAGTGTTGACCTGGATGCCGCGCTCGAGCGCCCGCTTCAGGATCGGCATGGTATCGGCCTTCTTCATCTGGAGAAGGCCACTGGTTTCAGGGGCGTCGCTATAGGGAGCGAGCAATGCCGCACCGCGCGAGCCGAGGGCGCCGTCCATATAGAGCTTGATCGCGCGCGTCGTCACACGGCCATTCTTCGAGGCCCGTGGTCCGCTTTCGAGCAGGGCTTCGGCGCCCGCCCGGTCGACCGAATTATAGATGCGCAGCTTGAGCACACCGGCGTCGGCGAGCGCCTCGATGAGATCGAGGCGGGTGGGGTCGACCGACATGCTGTGGATGCCGGTCCAGCCGCGCGCGGTGTAGACGCGGTTGGCGGCTTCATAGACGCGGTGCGGGTCAACCTCCTCCGCCGCGCGCAGGAGCGGGGCGAGGAGCCCCATCGCGGCATCGATGATCATGCCCGTCGGCTCGCCCGTTTCGTCCTTCAGTATGTCGCCGCCGAAGGGTGGCTCGGTATCGCGCGTGATGCCGGCCCGGGCGAGCGCGACGCTGTTGGCGACGAGCGCATGACCGTCGGCGCGGGTGAGGATGACCGGGCGGTCGGGGGCGACCGCGTCGAGGTCTTGCCGGGTCGGAAAGCGCGCCTCCGGCCAATGGGTCTCGATCCAGCCGCGGCCGACGATGACCGCCCCCGGCGCCGCCTTGGCCGCTGCGGCGGCGACACGGTCCTTGAGCTCCGCGATCGAGGCGGTGCCTTCCAGATTGAGGGTCAGCTCACGCAGGCCGATGCCGTAGAGATGGGCGTGGCTGTCGGTGAAGCCGGGAAAGAGCGCGGCGCCCCTGAGGTCGATCTCGCGCGTGCCGTCCGCCATGCGTTGCCGCGCCGCCGCGAGATTGCCGGCAAAGACGATGCGCTCGCCCGCGACGAGCACCGCCTCCACCTGTGGCCGGTCGTCGCGGCCGGTATGGATCGGGCCGCCAAAGAAGAGCAGATCGTCGGCGCGAGCGGGTGCCGGCCCCGCGGCGAGCAGGCCAAGTCCCAGAATGGCGCACAGGCCCAACCGGCGCGACTGGCGCCGTTTCCAACCCGTCATCATTGATCTTCCTCCCTGTCCCCGATTCCAAGAGGCGGTGAACGCCGGCCGCGCAGCAGGCGCAGCAGCAGGCCGACGGGCACGGCGACGAGCGCGGCCAGCGCAAGAAAGAGGAACATGCCATAGACCATGGTCTCGGCCTGGGTCACGTCCTCCGCTCCGTAGCGGCGATAAAGGAGAAAGGCGGCGACTGCGAGCAGCGTCGCGCCGACGCCAATCATCCAGCCGCGGCCCGGCTTTCGCGGTGGTGTCACGCCCGTTTCCTCCATCCTGTCCGCCCTGCCATGCGCGTGCCCGTGGGTCATCGTCCGATCGCGTCCCAGCCTGCCCGCGGCCGCAGCCTCGCGCAAGCCTCGTCGATGCGCCCTCAGAGCAGACCGTGTTTCTTCGCCGCATGGCGAAGCTGGTCGTAGCTGAGGCCCAGCGCCTCCGCCGTGCTGCGCTGGTGGTGGCGGTGTGCGGCGAGCGCCTCGGCGAGCAGGCGTTTCTCGATCGTCGCCATCGTGGCCCGGAAGTCATAGGGCGGGTCGGGGAGGGCGATGGCCCGCTCCTTCCCGTCCGGCGCACCGGCGGCGGCTGCACGCTCGGCGGCCGGCTCCGGCCGCGGCCGCCAGGGCGAATCGAAGGGATCGAAATCGACACGGTCGATCGGGCGTCCCGGCTCCGGCCAGCGATAGACCGCGCGCTCTGCCACATTCTTGAGCTCGCGCACATTGCCGGGCCAGCGCCAGGCCGCGAGATCCGCGAGCGCCTTGTCGCTGAAGCCGGGGAAGGCGGGCCAGCCGAGCTCGCGCGCCATGCCGCGTCCGAAATGATCGGCGAGCAGCGGAATGTCCTCGCCGCGCTCGCGCAGCGGCGGCACCGTGAGCACGTCGAAGGCGAGGCGGTCGAGGAGATCGGCCCGGAAGCGCCCCTCCTCCGCCAGTGCCGGCAGATCGACATTGGTGGCGCCGATGACGCGCACATTCACCTCGAGCGTCTCCGATCCGCCGAGCCGTTCGAAGGTGCCGTATTCGATGATCCTGAGGAGTTTTTCCTGCGCCGCCGGCGACAGGGTGCCGATTTCGTCGAGGAAGAGACTGCCGCGGTCGGCGAGCTCGAAGCGGCCGCGCCGCCGGCGCACGGCACCGGTAAAGGCGCCGGGCTCGACACCGAACAGCTCGGCCTCGAGCAGGCTTTCCGGCAAGGCGGCGCAGTTGAGCTTGATGAAGGCCTCCTCCCAGCGCCGCGAGAGATAGTGCAGCCGCGCTGCAATCAGCTCCTTGCCGGTGCCGCGCTCGCCGACGACGAGAACCGGCCGGTCGAGTGGCGCGACCGCGCTCACCCGATCCATGAGGTCGAGAAAGGCGGGTGCGGCGCCGAGGATCGTGATTTCCATTTGCGGCATGGAGTACAAGAAATCAGGAAGAATTACGAAGAAATCGCAATATATGCCAGATGGCGCAAAAGTGCAAATTTCTCGAATGACGCGGAAACCAACGCCATGACAATGACTTATCATCCATCTCATCAGCTGGCACGGTGCTTGCCAAGAAGCGGGTGAAGCAACATCCACGCGCAAGGAGGAACGTGATGAACATCATGCTGCATTTGGCCGGCGCGCTCGCCGAGAGCAACCGGCTCGAGGCCGAAAGCGAGGCCGTCATCTCTTTTTTCGGCACCGGCAGCCGGGCCCGGGCGGGCGACCGCTGGGGTCCGCGGCAAAGGCGGCGCGATCGCGTCCGCCGGCGCGAGGGATGAACGGGGCCGGAGGCGCCCTGCCGGACATGGCGGGGGCTTGCCTGCCCGAGTGACGACAGCGAGGACAAGAGAAAGACCAAGGAGCAGATTCGATGGGTATCTTTTCACGGCTTGCAGACATCATCAATTCGAACCTCAACGCTCTCCTCGATCATGCCGAGGACCCCGAGAAGATGGTCCGGCTGATCATCC
Organism: Alphaproteobacteria bacterium; assembly: GCA_003694205.1. Taxonomy (GTDB): domain Bacteria; phylum Pseudomonadota; class Alphaproteobacteria; order Sphingomonadales; family Rhodothalassiaceae; genus J134. Next base: position 4,602 of record RFKS01000194.1, read on the forward strand.
AGGAGATGGAAGACACGCTGGTCGAGGTCCGGGCCGCGGCGGCCAAGACGATCGCCGACCAGAAGGATGTGGAGCGGCGACTGCGGCGCCTGCGCGAGGCCGAGGCGGAGTGGCAGCGCAAGGCCGAGCTGGCGCTGTCCAAGGACCGCGAGGACCTGGCCCGCGGGGCACTGATGGAGAAGGCGAAGGTTGCCGCCATGACCGAGGAGCTCGAGGCCGATCTCGAGCATCTCAAGGAGGCGCTCGAGCGGCATGAGGAGGATGTCGTCAAACTCGAGGCCAAGCTGCGCGAGGCGAAGGTCAAGAAGAAGACGCTCGAGGCCCGCCACAAGACGGTGACGAACCAGCTCCGCATGCGCCGCACGCTGCACGACAGCCGGATCGACGATGCCTTTTCGCGCTTCGACGCGGTTGAGATGCGGCTTGACCGGCTCGAGGGAGAGGTCGAGTCTTATGATCTCGGAGAAGGCAAGGGCCGGACGCTCGACGACGAGTTCGCCGCGCTCGAGGTCGACGAGACCATTGAGGCCGAGCTCGAGGCCTTGAAGGCCAAATTGAAGCCGGCAAAGAAGGCCGAGAACTAAGAGGGGGCAGGGGTGGATTCGATGCTCGAATTATTGGTCATCGGCCTTGTCTTCGTGATCGCGCCCTTATGGCTCATCTTCCACTATGCGACGGTGTGGAAGCGGTCGAAGGGGCTCAGCGCGGAGGACGAGGCGACACTCGAGGAGCTGCGGCGTACGGCGGAGAAGCTCGAAGAGCGCCTCGCCGTGATGGAACGCATTCTCGACGACGAGGTTCCGGACTGGAGGTCACGACGCCATGACACGCTATAGCCCGAACAAGCTCTACAAGGATCCCGACAATGGCAAGATCATGGGCGTCTGCGCCGGGCTCGCCGACTATACCGGGATCAAGGCCAATGTCATCCGCTGTGTGCTGGTGATCGGCTGTCTCTTCGGCTGGTTCCTGCCGCTGGTGCCGGTCTATTTCATCCTCGGTTTCGTGCTCGATCCGAAGCCCAAGGGCCTCTATCGTGACGCCGAGGAGGAACGCTTCTGGCGCGACGTGCGCATTCGTCCCGACTATACCGCGGTCGACATGAAGCGGCGCTTCCGCGCCATCGACCGCCGCCTGCAGGGCCTCGAATCCTACATCACCTCGAAGCGCTTCGGGCTCGACCGCGATCTCAGAAATCTCGAGCGCTAGGGGCCAGTCATCCGTCCACCAGCGGCCTTGATGTGGCCCGGAGAGCTCGGCGCGAAGGGGTGTTCCTGTCCCCTCGCGCCAAAGATGCGCCCCGTTCCGCCTCACCACGATCGTTGCGCCTGAAACGATCGAAAGTTTGCCTCAATCGGCCATTGCCCGGAAAATATTCCCGACCTATAAAGGAGATATGCCCATACGGGTCGCGCAGCGGATATGGGCAGTCTGAAATATAGATGCGGAGGAAACACCATGTCGGGCTTGAAAATGGCGCGGCGCCGGGTTCTCGCCGGTGCCGTTGCGGGCGTCAGCATTCCGGTTCTCTTTCTGGCTCAGGGGGCGCTTGCGCAGTCGCAGGCACAATCCGACCAGACCGCCGGTGAGGAGATCGGTCTCGAGGAGATCATCGTCACGGGTTCGCGTATCAAGCGCACCAACCTGACCTCGCCCAATCCGGTCACCGTCGTCGATTCGACGCAGATCCTCGCCTCCGGCGAAACGGACATCTCGACGCTCCTGCGCGAGATCCCGGCATTGCACAGCTCGCTTCCGGCAAACCAGTCCGACCAGAATGGCGCACCGTCGGGTGTGGGGCTGCTCAACCTTCGCGGTCTCGGCACGGAGCGCACGCTGGTGCTCGTCAATGGCCGCCGCCATGTCGCAGGTGTGCAGGGTACGGCGAGTGTCGATGTCTCGACCATCCCGGTCGCCCTCATCGATCGCATCGAGACGCCGACGGGTGGCGTGTCGGCCATCTACGGTGCCGACGGTGTCAGCGGCGTGGTGAACTTCATCCTCAAGGATGATTTCGAGGGCCTCGACTACCGGGCCCAGGGCGGCATCACCGACGATGGGGATGGCGCCGAGTACTTCCTGAGCGCCACCGGTGGCTTCAATTTCGACGACGGTCGCGGCAATGCCGTCGTTAATGTCGAATATACGCACAATGACAAGATCAATGTGGCCGATCGCAAGTTTGCCGG
>RFKS01000195.1 GCA_003694205.1 Alphaproteobacteria bacterium
CAGGTTATTCCTTGCTCGCTGGGGCCAATCGGCTCGCAGAAGTTGCGAGAATGTGTGCGGCACGGCCGTGAGACCGGTCACGCCGTGGGTGTCGCACGTGCGGGCCGTATCCGCGGCCGAGATGTAATCGTGGAGAATGACCCGGGCACCAACGCAAAACGCGGTCGTGAGCTGGCTGAAGCCGGCATCAAACCCGAGGGGCAGCAGCGCGAGAATGCAGTCTTCAGCCGTATTCTCGAGGTATTCGGCAACACTGTGAGCGCCGACGACGAGATTTCGATGGGAAACGACAACGCCCTTCGGTGCCCCGGTACTGCCCGAGGTGTAGAAAATGGTGGCGACGTCATTGTCGACGCCCGCTTCAGGCCGGGCGAGCCCACGGTCCAGCTTGCCGCCGGCAACGAGAAGATCCCGCCAGCACAAAACGGGCGGGCTGTCGTCCCGATCGATACCGTCTACCGCGATCCGGAACATATCCGGAAACCGGTTCAAATGATTGTCCAGCGACTGAAGGCGCGCTCTGCTCGATATCAGCCCGCGTGCACCGCAATCGGCAAGGATCTGCCGCACCTGGCGCCCTTTGAGTAGCGGGTTGCAGTTGACGAATATGCCGCCGCAGAGGGAGACCGCAAGCGCTGCGACCACCGCCTCGATGCGCTTGTTGAGATAAATCGCGACCCGGTCATGCCTGCGAATGCCAAGTTCCCGCAGGCCCACCGCACAACACCGAGCCTCCTCTGCCAACTCGGCATAGGTCGCGCATCTCCTCACATCAACAAGAGCCGGTGCCCCAGGCGTGCGCTCGGCCGATGCGTCAATCAGATCAAAAAAACGCAAACTCGCTCCCCTTCGCGAACCCCGCGCAATAACGTCATTCTCTCGTATAAAGCAATGTCTTCTTGCAAATGGAATGACCTTGTATGGCAGGAATGGGGTGACGCGCACGCAAGCGCACTTGCCCCAATGCGATGGCCTCCGCGCCGCCGAATCGACAGCTCTTGGGCTGAGATCCGCCACATCCGCGACGGATGTCTGGGGTCGGCACCGGCACCTCACTGGACCGCGAGCGATAGGCTCTTCTATACTCCGGATTTGTGCGGGACATCAGCCGCGGTTTTTCGGAGATACAGGATATGTGGCGCCTGATTCTTGCCCTGGCGATGATCCTGCCGGCACTTGCCGCGCCGGTTCAGGCGAAACAGGAACGTGGCGCCAATCGCGAAGCGGGTGCGGACCGGTCGACGAAAGATCTGGCGGGCCCGACCCTCTATCCCGGAAATGGCAGCTATTTCCTTCTCGTGGAGGATTTTACCGGCAGCAACAATGGCGTCGACTGGCCGGAGGCGCGTGTCGCAGCGGCCAAGCGCCAGTTCAAGGGTCGGCAGGGGCGGCTCGCGGTCATCGATTCGCCGGAGCTTTACGAGTGGATCCTGGCCACCTTCGACCTTGGTCAGTATGCGCATGAGGGCCGCACATGGATCGGGCTGCGCTACTGGTGTCGGTTTCGCCAGCTCACCCTTGCGAACGGCGAGGTCTATCCCGATACCGGCTTCACCGCCTGGGACCGGCCATGGTCGCGCCCCGGCGGGCAGACCTGCACATCGAATGCCAAGCTTCCCTATATGAGCGTCTATATCGAAGGGACGACCGGCCGCTGGCGGGCAACAGGCTATCGGAAACGTTTTCCTTTCTATCTGGTCGAGTTCCCCGCGCCCGAAGGTTCGACAGAGAAGAAGGCGAGCAGCGAAAGGCAGGACACGGGCAACGGCGCCCACTAAACCGGACAATAGCAAAGGACAGGGATTCTCCGGCTCCCCTTGCTCGCTTGCTTGAGCCCGGTCTATAGAAAGCCCGCATCCGATCGGAGCTTGTCGGGTCGCATGCAGCGGCAAGGAAATCGAGGGAGTCGCTCGGCCATGGCTTACGCCCGCATCTATCGACCGACGAAATCGGCCATGCAGTCGGGGGTTCGCAACACACGCCATTGGGTGCTCGAATTCGACCCCGAGGACCGGCTGTTCGTCGAGCCGCTGATGGGCTGGACCGGCAGCCGGGACACGCGACGGCAGATTCGCCTGCGCTTTCCGACGCGGGACGATGCCGTGCGTTATGCACAAAGACATGGCCTGCCATTCGAGGTCCTGCCCGAACATGCGCGCCGGCACCATCCGCGCAGCTATGCCGACAATTTCAAATAGTCCTGACACGACCCAAGGCGCCCGTGCAGCCGGGCATGCGCCGGCCCCGTAGCTCAACCGGATAGAGCAAGGACCTTCTAAGTCCGAGGTTGCAGGTTCGAGTCCTGCCGGGGCCGCCACCTTCCACCACCCCATGCGGTGCCGGTCCGATCGACCGGGGCGGCGTGCACGGACCCCGTTTGCTGCGACTTGCCGCCATGGAATGGTGGTGATAGACGCATCCTGCCGGTCGGACGGCAAGTCGGAATGGGGGAGATTGCCCATGCGTGGCGCACCAATCGTGTTGCTTGCGCTTCTTCTGTCAGCCTGTGGTGCGGGACGGACCATCGTTCTCGACCCTGCCGAGCGGTCGGAGATCGAGACCTATGTTGCGGCATCGGTCGTCCATGGCGAGGACACCATCGAGGTGCCGGAAAAGGTGACGGCGGCCTTCGGCAAGGAGCTCGATCGCGCCTTCTTCGGCGACAAGGGCGCGTTCGAAAAGGGCGACGACGGCCTCAAGGTCACCTATCGCTTCCTGCAGTTCGATCCCGGCAACCGCTTTTCGCGCTGGTTCTTCGGCGGCATCGGCAATGCCGGTGAGGCCACCATGCTGGCCGAGATTCGCTTCGACCGCCCGGACGGCGTCGAGATGGCGCGCATCCAGGTCGAGGGCAAGATCGGCTCCGGCTTTTTCGGTGGCGCGACCGATTCGGCGCTCGAGAAGGCGGCGAAGGAGGCCGCCGACTATGCGCGGGCGCATTTCGCGATTGCCGACCGCATGAAGTGACGGTGCCCCGCCGGCAACCTATCCACCCTTGAGATAGCGCACCGCGGCATCGCGCTCGAAGAGATAGAGGAGGTGCCTTAGCGCCGCCCCGCGCGCGCTTTCGAGTCCGGGATCGCGGGCGATGACGAGGCGCGCGTCGTCATGCGCGATCGCCATCAGGTCGGCATGGGCGTCAAGATCGACGAGGCGGAAATCCGGCAGGCCCGACTGGCGTGTGCCGAGCAGTTCGCCGGCGCCGCGCAGCCGCAGGTCCTCCTCGGCGATGCGAAAGCCGTCATTCGTCTCGCGCAGGATCCGAAGCCGGGCCCGCGCCGCCTCGCCGAGTTGACCGGCACGCAGCAGGAGGCAGGTGGACGGCGCATTGCCGCGGCCGATGCGCCCGCGCAACTGGTGAAGCTGCGCGAGGCCGAAGCGCTCGGCGTGCTCGATCACTATGATCGTCGCGGCGGGGACATCGACGCCGACCTCGACCACTGTGGTCGCCACGAGCACGGCGATCTCGCCGGCGGCGAAGGCGGCCATCACACGGTCCTTCTCGCGCCCCTTCATGCGCCCGTGCACAAGCCCGACGCGCGCGCCGAGGCGCTGCCGCAGCATCTCGTGGCGCGCCTCCGCCGCCGCGAGGTCGCTGTCCTCGGACTCGGCCACGAGGGGGCAGACCCAGAAGGCCTGCGCCCCGGCGCTGGCGGCCCGCTCCAGCCGGGCCACGACCTCGTCGAGGCGTTCGAGCGAGATCACCCGCGTATCCACCGGCTTGCGCCCCGGCGGTTTTTCGACGATGCGGCTCACGTCCATGTCGCCATAGGCGGTCAGCGTCAGCGTGCGCGGGATCGGGGTCGCGGTCATCACCAGCGTATCGACCGCATGCCCGGCCTTCTCGGCGAGCGCGAGGCGCTGGAAGACACCGAAGCGGTGCTGCTCGTCGATCACCACCAGCGCCAGATCGGAGAAAGCGACGTCCTCTGTCAGCAGCGCATGGGTGCCGACGATGATGTCGATTTCGCCGTTCCCGAGGTCCGCGAGCAGCGCTTCCCGCGCGCGCCCCTTCTGGCGGCCAGTGAGAAGCGCGAGCCGCGCCCCGGCCGCGGCGGCGAGGGGGCCGAGCATGTCGGCATGCTGGCGTGCGAGGATCTCGGTGGGAGCGAGAAGCGCCGCCTGTCCACCGGCTTCCACGGCATCAAGCATGGCGAGCAGCGCCACCACCGTCTTGCCCGAACCGACATCGCCCTGTACGAGGC
>RFKS01000196.1 GCA_003694205.1 Alphaproteobacteria bacterium
GCAAGGGCGGCGTCGGCAAGTCGACGGTGGCCGCCAATCTGGCGGTCGCGCTGTCGCAGTCCGGCCTCTCCGTGGGCCTGCTCGATGCGGACATCTATGGCCCTTCCGTCCCGCGTCTGATGGGGCTCGATGCCGCAAAGCCGGAGGCCGAGGGCAAGCGGCTGCTGCCGCTTTGCGCGCACGGTGTCGCGACCATGTCGATCGGCTATCTGGTGCCCGAGGACCAGGCGATGATCTGGCGCGGGCCGATGGTCGCGTCCGCGGTGTCGCAGCTCCTCGGCGACGTCGCCTGGGGGGCGCTCGATGTCCTCGTCGTCGATATGCCGCCCGGCACCGGCGACGCCCAGCTCACGCTCGCGCAGCGGGTGCCGCTCGCGGGAGCGGTCATTGTCTCGACGCCACAGGATCTCGCGCTCATCGATGCCAGGAAGGCGATCACCATGTTCCGCAAGGTCGACGTGCCGGTGCTCGGCATCGTCGAGAACATGAGCCGCTTTGTCTGTCCCCACTGCGGCCATGCGTCCGACATCTTCGGGCATGGCGGCGCGCGCGAGACGGCGGCGACGCTCGACGTGCCGTTCCTCGTCGAGATTCCCCTCTGCATGCCGATTCGAGAGGCTTCGGATGGCGGCACGCCCGTGGTCGCGGCACCGACCGGTGGTGCCGAGGCGGTGGCCTTTCGCGATCTCGCCGCGGCGGTCGCGGCGCGTCTCGCCGACAGGGAAGCGGGAGGCAGGAAGGGAAAGAGCGATGTTTCGCAATCCGCCGGATGAGGAGATCGCACGGCTTCTGTCCGAGGTGCGGACGATCGCCGTCGTCGGCTGGAGCGCGAAGCCGGCACGCCCGAGCCATCGCGTGACGCGCTTTCTCGTCAACCGGGGATATCGTGTCTTTCCTGTGAACCCGGGTTATGCGGGCGATACATTCGATGATGTGGGGGAGGTTTACGCGGCGCTCGAGGATATTGGCGAGCCGATCGACATGGTCGATATCTTCCGCCGGCCGGACGAGGCCGGTGCCATTGTCGACGATGCCATCCGAATTGGCGCGAAGGCGGTCTGGATGCAGCTTGGCGTGGTCGACGAGGCGGCCGCGGAACGGGCGCAAGCGGCCGGGCTCATCGTCGTGATGGACCGCTGTCCGGCGATCGAGATGCCGCGGCTCGGGCTGTCCGGGCCTGCCTAGTCGAAGAGACTCGAGACCGAGGTTTCGTGGCTGATGCGGTTCATCGCCTCGGCAATGAGCGGCGCGATGGTGATCGTCCGCACCTTGCCCGAAACGCGCACCGCTTCTGTGGCGAGGATCGAGTCGGTGATCACCAGCTCCTTGAGCACGCTGGCCCCGACGCGGGCGACGGCACCACCCGACAGCACACCGTGCGAGACATAGGCCGACACCGATGTGGCGCCGGCCTTGATCAGGGCTTCTGCCGCATTGCACAGCGTGCCCGCCGAATCGACGATGTCGTCGACCAGCACACAGTTATGCCCCTCGACCTCGCCGATGATGTTCATCACCTCCGATTCGCCGGCGCGCTCGCGGCGCTTGTCGACGATGGCGAGCGGGGCGCCGACGCGTTTCGCATAGGCGCGGGCCCGCACCACGCCGCCGACATCGGGCGAGACGATCATCAGGTCTTTCGGATCGTATTTCTCCCTGAGGTCGCGCCCGAGCACCGGCGAGGCGAAGAGATTGTCGGTCGGAATGTCGAAGAAGCCCTGGATCTGGCCGGCATGCAGGTCCATGGTCAGAACACGGTCGGCCCCTGCCTTGGTGATAAGATTGGCAACCAGCTTCGCCGAAATCGGGGTCCGCGGCCCCGGCTTGCGGTCCTGCCGGGCGTAGCCGAAATAGGGCAGCACCGCAGTGATCCGGCGCGCCGAGGCGCGTCTCAAAGCATCGATGCAGATCAAAAGCTCCATCAGATGGTCGTTTGCCGGATAGCTCGTCGACTGCACGACGAAGACGTCCTCGCCGCGCACATTCTCGTGGATCTCGACGAAGATCTCCTGGTCGGAGAAGCGCTTGATGCTCGCCTTGGTGAGCGGGAGATTGAGATAGGCGGCGATGGCCTCGGCCAGCGGTCGGTTGGAGTTGCCGGCGAGTATCTTCATGCGACGCTCCCTTGCTCCCTGGTCACGCTTATGCGGAGTTTCGGCTCCCTTGTGCGGCGCGTGGCGCTGCTCTTAGCAAGCGGTCATCGATCTGTAAACAATGCCGGCCATGAGGGGTGCTCCTCCCCTAGAGGCGCAGGATTGCCGAGAGCTGACGGCCGTAATCGGGCTCGCCGAGGCGGCTGCTACGCCGGTAGCTGAAAAAGCGCTCGCGATCGGCACAGGTATCGCAGTCGAGATCCTCGATCATCGACAATCCGGCCGCCGCGAGCTCTTCCGCGACGAAGCCCGGCAGGTCGAGCTGGAAACGCTCTGTCCGGCCGCCGATGAAGAATCTGTCGGCTCCGGGCCGCGCGGCGAGGAAGGCATCGCGAACCTCGGCGCCGACTTCGTAGGAGGCCTGCGCGATGGCGGGGCCGATGGCGGCGCGGATGCGGGACGTGTCGGCGCCGAGTCGCTGCATGGCGGTGACGGCGGCGGTCGCTATGCCGGCGATGGCCCCGCGCCAGCCGGCGTGGACGGCGGCGATCACACCGGCCGCGGCGTCGACGAGAAGGACGGGGACACAATCCGCGGTCACCACGCCGATCGCCACCCCGCGCCGGGTCGTCACCAGGGCATCCGCGCGCGGCGGGTTCGAAGCGGCGTCTTCCGCCTCGTCGAGCACATGGACGTGTGCGCCATGCACCTGATAGGGCGTCACCAGCCGCTCCGCTCCGAGGGACCGCCGCGCCCGCTCCCTGTTCTCCGCCACATGCGCTGCGTGATCGCCCGATCCGCGCCCGACATTGAGCGAGGCATAGATCCCTTTCGAAACACCGCCGCGGCGCGTGAAGAAGCCGTGCACGACGCCCGGCTGCGCCAGGATCGCGGCGGTAAGACGCTCAGTCATGCCGCGCCTCGCCGATGCCCGCCACCGGTCCCTCTTCCCCGGTTACCGCCAGCACCTTGAACAGATGTCCCATCATGTCGGGAGCAACCAGACGCCGCAGGGCGGCGTCGATGTCCCGTCGCTGCCGCGGGTTGGCGCGTCGCGCGAGCATGGCCGCGCGCACCCGGATGCCGAGGGCCTCGAGAAAATCGCCCTGCGTCACCGGGCCGGCGGTGGCCGCGCCGGCCGCGCGCGCCGCTGCAGCAAGGGCGGCGAAATTGACATGCGCCGTGAGGTCGCATTCGCCGGGACGGTGAAAGATGTCGACAGGCTGGTGTCGCCGCACGGCCTGCAGGCTGTCGCCCGGCGCATGTCGGCTGTAGCCGTAATCGATGACCAGCGCCGCGCCGCCATGCGCCACGATGCGGCGCGCCAGGTTGGCCATGAGAGACACGCCCTCGGGGCAGACCTCTACGATCGCGCCGTCCGTGACAGCGTCGAGCTCGGGGGCGATCAGCGCGACGTCCGGCCCCGCGGCCCTCGTGGTGAGGGTCAGTCGCCCGTCCATCACCGTCACCAGCCGCTCATGCCATTCCCCGCCATGTCGCACGAACTGCCGGATCGGCAGGGCGTCGAAGAA
>RFKS01000197.1 GCA_003694205.1 Alphaproteobacteria bacterium
ACGTCCTTCTCGGCGGGCGCCGCGGCACCGCGGCGATGCGGATCGAGGGACGGCCCTATACGACCATCGAGCAGACCCTTGTCGAGCGCATGATCGCGGTCGTGCTCAAGGACATGTCGGCAGCCTTCGAGCCGCTGTCACCGGTCAGTTTCACTTTTGACCGGCTGGAAACGAATCCGCGCTTCGCGACCATCGCCCGGCCGCCGAACGCCGCCGTGCTGGTCAAGCTCCGGATCGACATGGAGGATCGCGGTGGCCGTCTCGAGATCCTCTATCCCTATGCAACGCTCGAGCCCGTGCGCGAATTGCTGCTGCAGCGATTCATGGGCGAGAAATTCGGCCGCGACAGCATCTGGGAAACGCATCTTGCGACCGAGCTGTGGTCCGCCGATCTCGAACTGCGCGCGATCCTCGACGAGCAGTGGCTGAGCCTGCGCGAGGTCATGAACCTCAAGGTCGGCCAGACCATCATGTTCAATCTCGGGCCGCAGGACAGCATCCAGCTGCGCTGCGGTGACGTGCCGCTTGTCCGCGGCAAAATGGGCCGCAGCGGTCACCATCTGGCAATCAGGGTCGACGACACGAGCAAACTCAGGCGTCGCGCCCAGGCAGAGGAGTAGACGATGGCAGGCTTCGAGCTTGGCGGACTCATCATCGATCTCGTGCTGGTTCTCTTGCTGGGAGCGGTGCTTGTCGCCTGTATCCGGGTCAACCGTGGACTGGTCACGATCCGCGAGGGGCAGGCGGAGCTTGCCAGTCTCGCGGGGCGTCTTGACAGCGCGACCCGGCAGGCACGCGAGGCGATCACCGAACTGAAGGCCGAAAGCAGCCGTGTCGAAAAGGACCTGTCGAGCGAGGTGCGCAAGGCGCGGGCACTCGCCGACGAGCTTCTTGTCATTACCGAGGCAGGAGAGAATCTCGCGAGCCGCCTCGAGGAACGGCTCACCGGCGAGTCGCGCGCCGTGGAGGGTGAGAACGGTGGCGAGGGCCCGCGCGTCATCCATGCCCTGAGGGAAGCCCGATGAAGGTGGCTGGAAACGCGGCAGCACCGGTAGGGAGCCTGCGGCTTCTCCCGCTGTTTCTGGGGGTTCTTCTCGTCGCACTCGTATTCCGTGTCGGCGATTTTGCCGGCGATGTCGGCAAGGTGGTGACCGCCGCCCGCGCCCAGGAGGCGGCGGATCCAGTGCCGCCGGCGGACAGGCACGAGGCTGATGCGGCGGCGAGCGAAGCCGGGCCGGAGCCGGATGCCCCCGCGCCGGAGGCGACCGATGCGACGGCGCTTCCGCTTGCCGGCATCAGCCGCGCTGAGATGTCGCTGCTCCAGGACCTGCGCGCCCGCCGCCAGGAGCTGGAGGACCGCGAGCGCAAGGTGGCGCTCCAGGAGCAGCTTTTGGCGACGACGGAGCGTCGCATCGATCAGCGGATCGCCGAGATGCAGAAAATCGAGAAGCGTATCGCGGAGCTTGTCGCCCAGCATGATGCGCGCGAGGAGGAGCAGCTCAAGAGTGTCGTATCGATGTATGAAAAGATGAAGCCGAAGGATGCCGCTCCGATCTTCGAACGCCTCGATATCGACATCCAGCTCGCCGTTGCGACACGGATGAAGGACTCGAAGATGGCGGCATTGCTTGCCCAGATGGACCCCGAGGCGGCGAAGACTTTGACGACGCGTCTCGCAACGCGCGAGGAGTTGCCGGAAGCGGCGCAAATACTTGCCGAGCAAAGCACACCTTAAGCCAGATTTAACGAAGTTCAGCCTAGTCTTGTGGCCGCATCCCGGGCCGGCCCGGTGCATTATTCAGGTAGAATCGGGGCGATTCATGAGCGAGAAGACAACCGCCACCCTCGAAGACCGGATCGCGGCACTCAAGGCTCAACGCGGCGAGTGGATCGCGGCCGATGACGTCGCGGGCGTTGTCGCGGCGTTGGTGTCGAGCATCGAGGAAGAGAATGCGACACAAGCGGACGCAATGCGGCACGAGGTGCGCGAGCTACTCGACTTCATTGCCCGGGCCAAGGATGAGCTGGCGTCCATGCGGCCGCGCACGCTCGCCGACAGGCATATCGCGAGTGCCCGCGACGAGCTCGATGCCGTGATCGCCCACACCGAGGCCGCCGCGGACCGGATAATGGATGTCGGTGAGCGGCTCGGCGATCTCGCCAATGGTCAAGGTGCCGCCAATGGTGAGGAGCTGGCGGCGCTGTCGACGGAAATCTACGAGGCCTCGACCTTCCAGGACATCACCGGCCAGCGCGTGACCAAGGTGATGGGCGTGCTTCGCCATATCGAGGAGCGGCTGACGGCGCTCGCCGAGGTGATCGGCGACGACGAGGTGGAAGAGGAGGAGGTGCAGGTCTTCGACGAGTCGGGCGAGGTCGTCAACGCCGAGGCGCTGAAGCACGGGCCGCAGCTTGACACGGAGGCCAACAGCCAGGACGACATCGACGCGCTTCTGGCCAGCTTTGATTGAGGTCGCGCCGTGTTCCGGCACTCCTTACAGACAGGGAGACGAAAGGGCGACCCGACGCTCAGTCTCTTTGTCTCGCTCTATGTCATTCTGCTCGCCTTCTTCATCGTCATGAATGCGATCTCGAATCAGGAAACGGCCCGCGCCGTGGCGGTACTCGAGAGCGTCGAACGGGCCTTCGAGCGACCGTTTCCCCCGCTTGCGCGCACCCCCGGATTCGTTCCGCCGGCACCCCATCGGGCGCTCGATGGCGCCTTTCTTGTCGATGCCGGCGAGCTGGTCTCTCCTCTTGCCGGTCGCGCGCCCGACTTTCCGGAGCAGGGTGGAAACCAGCTTTCGATCGAGCTCGATGCGCACCGTCTCTTTTTCGAAAACGACGCCCGACTGAGCGAGCAGGCGGCACGCTTCCTCGACTCCCTGGCGTCGCTGCTTTCCGGGGCGCCCGCGGAGGTGCGGCGCGAGGCCCTGTTCCTGCTTGGCACCAAGGGCAGCGAGGGCGGCCTCGCCCTTGCCCGTGCCGACAGGCTCGGCCGCGCCCTGGAGGCGGCGGGTGCACCCCCGGGATCTGTCGGCGTCGGCATTGAGACCGAGGCCCGGGCGCGCTCGGTACGGATCCGCTTCCGCGCGGTACCCGTCGATCGCGACCGGATCACCTTCGCCCCCGAGGAGGGAGGTGAGGGAGCATGATTGGCGGAATGCCGGAACGTGGCCGGGCAACGACGGCGACGGAGCAGGCGTGGATGGTCAGCCTCACCGATCTGCTGGCCCTCATGCTCACCTTCTTCGTCCTTCTCTTTTCGATGAACGCCGTCCAGTTCGCGAACTGGCAGCCGGTCGTCAGCTCGTTCCGCAAACAGTTTAATCCGTCGGCTGCGCCGGTCGAAGCGCGGCCGGTTACCGGGATCGAGGCACGCCAGTTCGTCGCCTGGGGTGCGAGCCTCGATTATCTGGCCGCCATCCTCCGCGAACGGCTTTCGGCGCCGGAATGGCATGGTGCGCGGCTGAGCCGCCTTGCGGACCGTCTCGTCGTGTCGTTGCCCGCCGATCTCGTCTTCGACAGTGGCGCGGTGATGCCGGCCCCCCGGGCAAGGGCGCTCATTTCGGCGCTGAGCGAACATCTGGCGCAGCTCGGCAATCGCCTCGAGGTGGCCGGGCATACGGATCCGGAGCCGGTCAGCGGCGCACGGTTTGCCTCCAACTGGGCACTGTCCCTCAGCCGTGCGCAGGCGGTTGCGGAGGCGTTCCGAGCCGCCGGCTATCCGCGGCCGCTGCGGATCGTCGGCTATGCCGACACACGATATGGCGACCTGTCGCCGGCACTGTCGGCCGAGGAACGACAGCGTCTGGCCCGTCGGGTGGACATCGTCATTGTGGCGGAATCGGTGGAGCAGGGCGATGCCGGCTAGGATCTTCGCGATCGCCACGCTTGTGCTGGTATGGCTCGCAGGCTTGCACCCCGCGGCTGCTGCAGCGGTCACGGTCCGCGGCGGCGATCACGAAGGCTTCAGCCGCATCGTCTTCGATTTCACGCGACCGCCGGTCTATACCGCCCGCATTGACGACGGCCGCCTCGTCGTCCGTTTCGAGGGCAGCCACGAATTCGACGCCTCCGCTCTCGAGCACGATCCGCCCAGCCGGATCGGCGCCTTCGTGGCACGGCAGGATGCCGGGGCGACCATCGTGACGCTTGCCGTTCGTCCTGGCCCCATGCGCCATTTCACGAGCGACGGCAAGCTCGTCATCGATATCGCCGATGACGGGGCGTCAGCTTCGGCGCCACCGGATTCGGCCGTGGCCGATACCGCACCGCCGGCGTCGCCCGGCGATCGGGCGGCGGTGGCGACGAGGGAGGAGCGGGAGCCGCCGGCAAGTGGCGATGATTCCGTCGCCACCACCGCTGCGGCAACTGCCGCTGCCCTCTCGGCGACGGTCGAGGGCGAGGATCTGCTTCTCCGCTTGCACTGGGATCACCCGGCGCCGGCCGCGATCTTCGCCCGAGCGGGTTATCTGTGGCTGGTGGTCGAGGGGAAGGGCGCGGTCGACATGTCGGGGCTCGATCTTGCGCCGGGTTCCTTTGCCGGCGACCGCCTGCGTTCATACGAGACGCTGTCGGCACCGCACCATCTCGTCCTGCGCTTCAGGCTCCGCGACGATCTTCACGTTGCCGCGCGCCGCGAAGGCAATGACTGGCAGGTACGCCTCAGCCCGGACGAGACGCGGCCGCGCCTCGCGATCGACGTGCTTGAGCAGCCGAGCCCCGGGGGGCGCCGTCTGCTGGTCAGGAGCGCGGAGGTCGGTGCCGCCGTCCGCATCCGCGATCCGGAGGTCGGCGATGAGTTGGATATCGTGCCATTTGGCGAATCCGGCCATGGTACGCCGGACACGCGCTCCTATGTCCAGTTCGCCCTGCTGCCGACGGCGCAGGGCCTCGTCGTCGAGCGCCGTGACAGCGATCTTCTCGTGACCCGCGAAAAGGACGGTGTCGTGATTGCTGACAATGGCGGTCTCGTGCTGTCGCATTCCGACCTTGAGGCGGGGGAGGCGCCCGGTGCGGCGGCTGGCAAGCTCGTTGATCTGGCGGCCTGGCGGCGCGGCGGCCGCGAGGAGTTCGTGCGCAATGAGCAGGAATTGCTGGTTCGCCTGTCAAGAAGCGGCCCTGCGGGACGGCGCGAGGCCCGCTGGGCGCTGGCGCGCTTCTATCTCGCCCACGGCGCGCCGGCGGATGCGCTCGGCCCCCTTGAGCTG
>RFKS01000198.1 GCA_003694205.1 Alphaproteobacteria bacterium
AGGCGGGGACCACCCGCGACCTCATTGAGATCGCCTTTGATCTCGGCGGCTACCCCGCGAGCCTGATCGACACGGCGGGGCTGCGGGAGGCCGGAGACGCGGTCGAGGCCGAGGGCATCCGGCGGGCGCGGGAGCGGGCGCGTGCCGCCGATCTGCGGCTGCTGGTCTGCGATGCCCGGGAATGGCCACAGCTGCCGGCAGAGATCGGGGAGGCGAACGGGAGAGGCGCGCTTGTGGTGGCCAACAAGGTCGATCTGGCGCCGGCGCTCGGCGCGGGGGCGCTTGATGGCGACGGCAGCGCCTATGCGGTTTCCGCGAAGACGGGAGCCGGCATCGCGGCGCTGCTGCAGGCGCTTGAGGCGCAGGTCGTGGCACTGAGCGAGCTCGGCGAGACGCCGGCGCTGACGCGGGCGCGACACCGCCATGCGCTCGAGGACTGCTGCGCCGCGCTCGATGGATTTATTGCCGACCGGCGGGACCCGGTCCTCGCCGCCGAGGCGGTGCGGCTCGCGGCGCGGGCGCTGGGCCGGATCACCGGCCGGGTCGATGTCGAGGACGTCCTCGACCGGGTGTTCGCGGAATTCTGCATCGGAAAATGATGTTCCACGTGAAACCGGGGCGCGATTGACGGCCGCGGCGCGGGGCCCTAGGGTGCGCGCCCTGGAAAAAGGGATCACGACATGCGCGGCGGAAGCGGCACATATGACGTCATCGTGATCGGCGGCGGACACGCCGGATGCGAGGCAGCGGCGGCCGCGGCCCGGGTGGGGGCGCGGACGCTGCTGCTCACCCACCGCATCGAGACCATTGGCGCCATGTCGTGCAATCCGGCCATCGGCGGTATCGGCAAGGGCCATCTGGTGCGCGAGATCGATGCGCTCGACGGGCTGATGGGGCGCACTGCTGATGCCGCCGGTATCCAGTTCCGCCTGCTCAATCGGCGCAAGGGGCCCGCCGTGCGGGGCCCGCGGGCACAAATCGACCGCGCCGCCTATCGCCGCGCGATGCAGGCCGCGATCCTGGGCCAACCGGGGCTCGAGGTACGCGCCGAGGCAGTCGGCGATCTCATCCTCGGACCCGGGCGTCGGGGAGAGGCGTCGCGGGTGTGCGGTGTCGTCACCGAAGGCGGCCGCGAAATCCGCGCCGGGGCGGTAATCCTGACCACCGGGACCTTCCTGCGCGGGGTCATTCACTGCGGCGAGACGAGTCGCCCGGCCGGTCGGGTCGGCGAGGCGCCGGCGGTGGCGTTGGCCGAGACCCTCGACCGTCTCGCCTTCCGTCTCGGACGCCTGAAGACAGGGACGCCGCCGCGCCGCGATGGCCGTAGCATCGACTGGAGCGTCTGCGAGGAACAGGCCGGCGACGATCCGCCGGTGCCGTTTTCGGACATGACCGAAAGTCTGCCGCTACCCCAGACGATATGCCATATCACGCGCACGACCGGCGAGACGCACGCCATCATCCGCGCCAATCTCGCGCGCTCGCCGATTTATTCCGGGCAGATCCGGAGCAGCGGGCCGCGCTACTGCCCCTCGATCGAGGACAAGGTGGTCCGGTTCGCCGAGCGTTCGAGCCACCAGATATTTCTCGAGCCGGAAGGCCTCGCGGACGACACGATCTATCCGAACGGTATCTCGACAAGCCTGCCCGAAACGGTGCAGCGCGCCTTTTTGAAAACCATTCCCGGGCTCGAACGGGTGCGGGTTCGGCGCTATGGCTATGCCGTCGAGTATGATTTCGTCGACCCACGGGAGCTGCGGCCGACGCTCGAGACTCGGCGCGTTGCGGGCCTCTATTTCGCGGGACAGATCAATGGCACGACAGGCTATGAGGAGGCGGCAGCGCAGGGTCTCGTCGCCGGGCTCAACGCCGCCCTCGCGCTTGCCGGCAAGCCACCTTTGATCCTCGACCGCGCCGATGCCTATATCGGCGTCATGATCGACGATCTGGTGACCCGTGGCACCCGCGAGCCCTATCGCATGTTCACCAGCCGGGACGAATACCGGTTGCATTTGCGCGCCGACAATGCCGACCAGCGGCTGACCGAAAAGGGCATCGCCTGCGGCGCGGTGTCGGGCGCGCGCGCGACCCGGTTCCGGCGCCGGATGGCGGCGCTCGAGGCGGCACGGGCGGCACTCGCGGAATGCCGCATCAGCCCCGACGAGGCGGCGCGACACGGTGTCGAACTCAACCGGGACGGCCGCCTGCGCGATGGCCTCGAGCTGCTCGGCCATCCCGGGATCGCGCTTTCCGATCTGCAGCGCATCTGGCCCGAAAAGCTCGCCCGCATTGCGCCCGAGATTGCCGAGCAGATCGCCATCGAGGCTACATACAGCCGCTATCTGCGGCGCCAGGAGAAGGACATCGAGGCCTTCCGCAAGGACGAGTCGATTGCCATTCCGGCTGATATCGACTTCGCCGAGGTGGCCGGCCTGTCGGCGGAAGTCCGCGAAAAATTCGCGGCTGCCCGCCCTGCGACCCTGGGCGCCGCGGGCCGCATCGCCGGTGTCACGCCGGCGGCCCTGACCGCGCTGCTCGTGCATCTCCGGCGGCGCCAGCGGAGCGCGGCGTGAGAGCCGATCGCGCGGCCTTTCTCGAGGCCGTCGGAGTTTCACGTGAAACACGCGAACGGCTCGACCGTTATGCGGCGCTTCTCGCAAAGTGGCAAAGGCGGCTCAATCTCGTCGGACCGGCGACCCTGCCACAGCTCTGGGTGCGGCATTTTCTCGACTCGGCACAGCTCGTCGACCTCGTCGCGAAACACCGCCCGGGCGGCTTGCCCGCGCGCTGGGTCGATCTTGGCAGCGGCGCCGGCTTCCCCGGTCTCGTCATCGCGCTCCTTGGCGGCGGTGAGGTCGAACTGGTCGAAAGCGATGCCCGAAAGTGCAGCTTTCTGCGCCAGGTGATCGCTGCAACCGACGCGCCGGCGCGCGTGCACCAGGCGCGAATCGAGACGCTCACCGATCTGCGACCCGATCTCGTCGTCGCGCGTGCGCTCGCGCCGCTGCCGCGTCTCCTGCCGCTCGCCGCCCGGCTGTGCGCGCCGGAAAGCGAAATCTGGCTCCTCAAGGGCGCACATGTCGAGGAGGAATTGACCCGCTGCCCGCAATCCTGGACATTCGAGCTCGAGTCCTTTCCGAGCCGAACCCGGCCGGGGGCACGGATCTTGCGTATACGAAATCTGGAAGGCATTGATGGGTAAAGGAAAAACGCGACGCACAGGGAGCCGGCCGCGCATTCTCGCGGTCGCCAACCAGAAGGGCGGCGTCGGCAAGACGACAACGGCGATCAATCTCGCGACGGCACTCGCCGCAATTCGCAAGCAGGTCCTGGTCATCGATCTCGATCCGCAGGGCAATGCGTCGACCGGGCTCGGTATCGATCGGGTGGCGCGCAAGGTGTCGTCCTACGACCTGCTCGCCGGCAGCGCGACGCTCGCCGAGGCGACCGTACCGACCGCGATCCCCGGCCTTTTCATCGTGCCGGCGACGGTCGATCTCTCGGGAGCGGAGGCCGAATTGGTGACCGAGGAACGGCGCAGCTTCCGGCTCCGCGAGGCGATCGAGCGTGCACCGGGGCTCGTCGGCTACGACTATGTGCTGATCGACTGCCCGCCCTCGCTGTCGCTGCTGACGCTGAATGCGCTGTCGGCCGCACAGGCGGTGCTCGTTCCCCTGCAATGCGAGTTTTTCGCCCTCGAAGGCCTGTCGCTGCTGCTGCGGACCGTCGAGCGCGTGCGCGCCCAATTCAATCCCGGCCTCGAGATCGCCGGGATCGTGCTCACCATGTTCGACCGCCGCAACCGGCTGTCCGACCAGGTGGCGCAGGACGTTCGCGACTATATGGGCGAGGCCGTCTTTCGCACCGTCATTCCGCGCAATGTGCGGGTTTCGGAGGCACCGAGCCACGGCAAGCCGGCCCTTCTCTATGATCACCGCTGCACCGGCAGCCAAGCCTATATGCGGCTGGCGAGCGAGATGTTGCGGCGCGACAGAAAGGCGGTGGCGGCATGAGCAGCGATACCCCTTCGCGGCGGCGCGGCCTCGGGCGCGGTCTCTCGGCACTGATGGGCGATTTTCCGCCCGAGTCCGCTGCAGGAGCAGCCGCAGCCGGTGACGTCATGACGGCGCCGATCGCGGCGCTAGCGCCGAATCCCTTCCAGCCGCGCCACCATTTCGACCCCGCGGAGCTCGATGCCCTCGCGAATTCGCTGCGCGAGGTGGGACTCCTGCAGCCGATTCTCGTGCGCCCGGCGCGGGCGGGCGGCGCAGAAGGCGGGGCTGCACGAGGTGCCGGTGGTCGTCCGCGACCTCGATGACGGGGCGGCGCTCGAGGCCGCGATCATCGAAAATGTGCAGCGGCACGACCTGTCGCCGATCGAGGAGGCGGCCGGATACCGGCGTTTGATGGACGAATTCGGCCACCGTCAGGAGGACATCGCCCGCACGGTCGGCAGGTCGCGCAGCCACATCGCCAATCTGTTGCGGCTGCTTGGCTTGCCCGAGGCGGTGCAGAAAATGGTCGACGACGGTCGACTGACGATGGGGCACGCCCGCGCGCTCGTCGGACTTGCCAATGCCGAGGAGCTGGCGGGCCGCATCCTCGCCAGCGGCGCCAGCGTCCGCGAGGCCGAAGCGCTGGCTGCCAGGGCGCGCGCCGGCGAGGGGGGCAAGCGTTCCTCCCGGCGCTCGGCGAAGGATGCGGACACGCGGGCGCTCGAGGCCGATCTTGCCAGCGCGCTTGGTCTCGCGGTCGATATCCGCCATCGCGGCGAGCGCGGCGGCGCGCTGACCATCCGTTATCGCAGCCTCGAACAGCTCGACGCCCTGTGCCAGAAACTGCTCGCACGGCGATAGAGGGGGTCTTCGGTCCCTAGCGCCGGGCGCTGCTGCCGGCCGCCGAGGCGGCGAGGGCAAGACAGGTGCGGGCGCAGATCGTTACCGCCGGCATGTCGCTCGTCTTGCAGTCCGCCTCGGCCTCGAGCAGCCGATCGAGCGCCGCCCTGACGCGCGCCGCCGGCCAGCGGGCGAGGTCACGCATGAAGCGGTCGCGGTCGCGGAAGAAGAGACGCGGCACCAGCCGGCCGAGCGCCTCCTCGCGGGAAAGACCAGCCGCCATATGGCCAAGCACGAGGTCGATCTGCTGGAAGCGACGGGCAAGCAGGCGCAGGATCGCGACCGGCTGCTCGCCGACCGCAAACGCCTTTTCCAGATAGCGATCGACCGCCGCCAGGTCTCCCGCCGTCACCGCCGCCACGAGGTCGAAGACGGTATTCGACGCGGTATCGCCGATCACCGCGCGAACATCGGCGAGCGAGATCCGGCGCGCGTCATCACCTGTCTTGAATAATATCAACTTTTCGAGCTCCTGTCGCGTAATGGCGCGATCCTGGCCCAGATGCGAACGGAGATAGTCGCGCGCCGCAGGATCGATCGCGAATCCGGCAGCGGCCAGGGTCTCGTCGAGGAGGCGGCCGAGGGCGTCCGCGGAATCGGCGTAACAGGCAATGGCGGCAAGATCGGGGGCTTTTTCGAAGAATGTGCGCAGGCTATGGCGTGGCGCAAGCTCGCCGGCGCGGACGAGAAGGAAGGCGTCGCCCGGATGATCGAGGGCGGCGGCCACGATCGCGCCGAGACCGCTCGTGGTCTCGCCACCAAGATCGAGCAACACGAGGCGGCGGCCTCCGGTCATGGAGAGCGCGCCCATGGCATCGGCGAGCGCCGCCGGATCGGCCTTGAGCGCAGCCGCCGTGAGGCGGCTGACGCGAAACGGATCACCCGGATCGTCGACGATTTGCCGGGCGATGGCCTCGGCGCGCTCGCGCACGAGTCCCTCGTCGGGACCATAAAGGAGCGCGCCGCGGCAATCCTCGGGAAGCGTACGCAGGACCTGCGCGAGGGCTCTAGCGCCGACCTTGACCATCGTCCGCGGCCTCGTCCGCAGCCTTTCGGAAATGACGCGCGAGATGCGCCGCAATCCGTTGCGCCAGCATCGCGCTGGCACGGCTGCGGGCATCGCGCTGGGCCGAAATGTTCGCAAAATCCGACTGCACGACGTCATAGGAGGACGCGGCGTCCGTTTCGTCCTCGATCACCCATCTGTCGGTCGCCAGGTCGCGCAGGCGGTAGCGCGCGTGCAAGCGCAGCCGCTCGCGCGTCACCGAGCGATCGGAGCGAAAGGCGAAGCCCTCGACCTGTTCGTCGAGATCGTATTCCAGACGATAGCGCGGCGTCGCGGGATAGCCGTGTGGCGACAGCATCGCGATCAGATGATTGCGCAATTCCTGCGCCACGCGGTCGGGCGCCGACGCCACCTCGACCGTGGCCAGGGCCTGCGGCACATCGCTTCCAGCCGGCGCCCGCCCGGTCCCGACGGGCGCATAGAGCGGACTGAAGCCGCAGCCGCCGAGGAGAAGGCAGACGAGGAGGGCGGCCGCGACACGCATCATCTCAGACCACGAAATTGACGATGCGGTTGGGCACGACGATCACCTTGCGCACCGGACGCGAGGCCAGCGCACGGGCCACCTTCTCCGAGGCGCGGGCCGCCGCTTCCACGGCCTCGCGGTCGGCATCCTTCTCGATCTCGATGGTCTCGCGGAGCTTGCCGCCGACCTGGACAGCAATCGTCACCCGTTCCTCGGCGACGAGCGCGGGGTCGAAGGCGGGCCAGGCCTGCTCGGCGAGCATGTCGGCATGTCCCAGCCGCGCCCACAGCTCCTCTGCAATATGCGGCATCATCGGCGCGGTCAGCCGGACCAGCGTCTCCAGTGCCTCGCGATAGACGGCGCCGGCGATGCGGGGCAGGTCGACGCCGGCGATCGCATTGGCAAGCTCGTGGATGCGGGCCACCGCCCGATTGAGGCGCAGCGCCTCGATGTCGGTCCCGACATCGCGGATCGTGCGGTGCACGATCCGGCGCAGGTCCCGGTTGTCGGAATCGAGGCTGTCGGGGATCGCACTTTCCGGCGGTGGCAGGCAGTCGAGGGCACCGGTGACCAGTCGCCACAGCCGCTGGGTGAAGCGCCAGGCGCCCTCGATGCCCGCCTCGGTCCAGACGCAATCGCGCTCGGGCGGGCTGTCGGAAAGCATGAACCAGCGCGCCGTGTCGGCGCCGTAGTGCTCGATGATGTCGTCGGGATCGACGACATTCTTCTTCGACTTGCTCATGCTCTCGACGCGTACCGGGGTCACCTTGAGACCGCTGTCGCGGCGGATCAGCGTTCCGTCGTCACGTTCCTCGACGAGGTGCGGAAAGACCCATTTTCCCTCTTCGTCGCGATAGCTCATGTGGGTGACCATGCCCTGCGTGAAGAGGCCGCGGAAGGGCTCCTCGATCTCGACATGGCCGCAGGCCTTGAGCGCGCGCGTGAAGAAGCGCGCGTAAAGCAGATGTAGGATCGCGTGCTCGACGCCACCGATATAGCGGTCGACCGGCATCCAGTACCGCGCCGCCGCCGAATCGATCGGCTGTGCCGCCTTGGGCGCCGTGAAACGCAGGAAATACCAGGCGCTGTCGACGAATGTATCGAGCGTGTCGGTCTCGCGCTCGGCGCTGCCGCCGCAGGCCGGGCAGCGCACGTGCTTCCAGGTCGGATGGTGCGCCAGTGGATTGCCCGGGCGGTCGAAGCTGATATCCTCGGGCAGACGGACCGGCAGGTCCTTGCGCGGCACCGGCACCACACCGCAGGCCGGGCAGTGGATGACCGGGATCGGTGTGCCCCAGTAGCGCTGACGCGATACGCCCCAGTCGCGCAGGCGGTAATTGACCGCCCGCTCGCCCCAGCCCTCGCTCTCGGCGCGACGGATGACCGCCTCTTTCGCCTGCGCCGAATCGAGCCCGTCGAGAAACCCCGAATGCGCGAGCCGGCCGGGCCCGGTATAGGCCTCGGCATCGATCTCGAAAGCCGCCGGATCAGCATCTTCCGGGATCACCACCGGCAAAACCGGGAGGCTGTATTTGCGGGCGAACTCGAGGTCGCGCTGGTCGTGTGCCGGGCAGCCGAAGATGGCGCCCGTGCCATATTCCATGAGCACGAAATTGGCGACGAAGACCGGCAGTGTGCGCCCCTCGTCGAACGGATGCTGCACCTCGAGCGGGGTGCGGAATCCTTTCTTTTCCGCTGTCTCGAGCGCCGCCTCGGAGGTTCCGATGCGCTGGCACTCGGCGATGAAGGCGGCGAGTTCCGGATCGGATTCGGCGAGCTTTCCGGCGAGCGGATGATCGGGCGCGATGGCGAGGAAACTGGCGCCGAAAATGGTGTCGGGGCGCGTCGTATAGACCTCGACCCGCTTCTTGCTGCCGACGATGTCGAAGAAGAAGCGCAAGCCTTCCGAGCGCCCGATCCAGTTCTCCTGCATCAGCCGCACCTTCTCGGGCCACTCCTCGAGCCCTTTGAGGCCATCGAGCAGCGAATCGGCGAAGGCGGTGATGCGG
>RFKS01000199.1 GCA_003694205.1 Alphaproteobacteria bacterium
ATCCTCGAGCTTGGGTTCGAACAGGAAGCGGAAGGCGGCTCCGGCGTCCCCCACCGCCAGCGCATAGACGACGAGAAGGATGAGGATCAGGAACAGTGCCGGCATCATCCACATCACGGCCTTCTCGAGGCCGCCCTTGATGCCGCGCGCGACGACATAGATGGTGATCGCCATGAAGAGCGCATGCCAGCCGACCATGCGCCAGCCGTCCTCGACG
The DNA here is from genome assembly GCA_003694205.1 of Alphaproteobacteria bacterium. GTDB lineage: Bacteria > Pseudomonadota > Alphaproteobacteria > Sphingomonadales > Rhodothalassiaceae > J134. The sequence continues at coordinate 218 of RFKS01000199.1, forward strand.
ATGAGCGAGAAATGATCGGCCGAATTGCCCGGGGTGAGATCGCGGATGGCGCCGAAGAAGCTCTCCACCATATAGCTCAGCGTCACCCCGGCGATGACCGAGTAGAAGCTGAGGATGAGGAAGGCGCCGATGACGCCCATCCAGCCAATCACCGCCCAACCCGCATGCCGTCCTTCCTCGAGCGCCACCTTGCGTACCGCATTGGGCGGCGACAGGCGTCCGCGGCGGCCGAGCGAGAGCTCGGCGATCATCACCGGCACGCCGATGCCGAAGACGAAGAGGAGATAGACGAGCACGAAGGCGCCGCCGCCGCCCTCGCCCGCCTCATAGGGAAATTTCCATATATTGCCGAGCCCGACGGCGCTGCCGACGGCGGCGAAGATGAAGGCGAGCCGCGAGGACCAACTGCCGTGCGGGCTTGCGCTTGTGACTGCCATGGCCGATCTCTCCCCGTTGTCCCGCATGCCGGGCCGGCGACCGTGCCGGTCTCGCGCCCATGCGGTCTTTATGCCCTTCACCGCACAGTCTAGCGACGAGCCCCCGGCATGGAAAGGCGGCGCCACGGCCTTTCGGGTGCGCCGGCGGTGGACCGGTACGCAGCTTTCCCTTCCGGCCTCGCGGCAAAGCGGCTAGAAAGGGGCGCGGAAGGAATCCGGCGCGACGGGAGTGGCAATGGCCATCCATCTTCATCATGGCGATCTGCCGGCGGGCATCGAATTCGGCGACAGCGTCGCCGTGGACACCGAGACCATGGGGCTCATGCCGCACCGTGACCGGCTGTGCCTTGTCCAGCTCTCGGCCGGCGACGGCGACGCCCATCTCGTCAAATTCTCGGGCCGCACTTACGAGGCGCCGCGCCTCGCCAACCTTCTCGGCGATCCATCGGTTCTCAAGATCTTCCACTATGCGCGCTTCGATCTCGCGGTTCTTTATCACGCGCTCGGCGTCATGCCGGCGCCGGTCTATTGCACCAAGATCGCGTCGAAACTGACCCGTACCTTCACCGACCGCCACGGGCTCAAGGACCTGTGTCGCGACCTTCTCGGCGTCGAGATCTCGAAGCAGCAGCAGAGCTCGGACTGGGGCGCCGCCGAACTGAGCGAGGCGCAGGCCGAATATGCCGCCTCCGACGTGCTTCATCTGCACGCGCTCAGGGCACGGCTCGACGCGCTGCTCGAGCGCGAGGGGCGGCGCGAGACCGCGGCCGCCGCCTTCGCCTTTCTGCCGACCCGCGCCGTGCTCGATCTTGAGGCCGGCGAGGATTACGACCTTTTCGCCCATTCGTGACGGCACCCCATGACCTCACCCCCCATGACGCCACCACATGTCATCGGCCGGGTCGTGACCCGCTATGACCGCTTCGTCGCCTTCATGCGCATTTTCCTGCCGGCGCTGGCCGTGATCCTCGCCGGCATGACCTTCCTGTGGCCGCTCCTGCACCGCCCCGAGACGTCCTTTGTTCTCAACAAGGAGAAACTGCGCCGCGGCGACGAGGAGGTGCGGATCATCGGCCCCGTCTACCGCGGCACTGATTCGCTGGGTCGACTGTTCACACTCGCCGCGCAGGAGGCGGTGCAGTCCTCACCCGACGCGCCGCGCGTCGCGCTTTCGGGGATGACCGCCGAGATGCTGCTCGGCGACGGCCGCGAGGCCCGGGTGACGGCGCTCGCCGGAAGCTATGACAAGGCGACGGGTCTTGTGCACATTCCGGGCGAGCTTCGCTTCGAGACCAGTGACGGCTATGCCCTGACCGCCGAGGACGCGGTCATCGACCTGCGCGCCAAGACCATCCACAGCGACCGGCCGGTCAGGGGCCGGGCGCCCCTGGGGACGATCTCGGCCGAGCGTTTCCTGATCGATGTCGCGGCTCGCAAGGCGGTGTTCGAGGGCGGGGTGCGCGCCCATACGACCCCCGCTCCCCGGGGGCCCTGAACAAGATGGAGGTCCGACCATGATCCCGCTCCGTATCCCGTTCGCCCTCCTTCTCGCGGCGGGTCTTTGCACGGTCGGCGTGACGCCGCTCGCGGCGCAGGCGATCTCGGCGCTCCGGGCGCACGATGTCGACCAGCCGATCGAATGGGAGGCCGACCGCAGCGAGCTTCTTGGGCGCGAGGACACGGCGCTCTTCATTGGTCATGTGAAGGTGACGCAGGGAACGCTCGTGCTGCGCGCCGACCGGCTCTATGTCTTCTACAAGCTGTTGCCCGAATCCCGGGATCCCGAGGTCGAGCGCCTCGATGCCACCGGCCATGTGGTGATCGAGAGCCCCTCGGAATCGGTGACCGCCGACTGGGGAGTCTATGACATCGTCAACCGCATCATCACGCTCGGGGGCGTCGTAAGGCTACGCCGCGGCGAGACCGAGCTTGCCGGCAAGCGGCTCGAAATCGATCTCAGGAACGGCGTCACCAAGCTCGATGCCAATGGCGTCGGCGGAGAGGCCGGCAGGGTGCGCGGCCGATTCGCGGTGCCGAAGAAGGAATCCGGGACGACGCCGGGCGAAAAGGAGGGCGGCGGAAAATAGGGGCTGGACAAGCGACGTCTGCTCGGGTGACTCTGCCGTTGGGCCGGCATGCACAAATCGCGCCAATCCGGTTCCTTGTCACGCTTTGTTAAAAACCTTTCGTCTAGCTTCCAGGTCATGGATTTGCCCGAACACACACTTTCCGCGCCCGATGTGGGCACCCTGCCGGCGACCGGCCTCGTTGTGCGGGCGGTCGCCAAGTGCTACGGCCGGCGGCCGGTCCTGCGGGAAGTGTCACTGCATGTCCAGCGCGGCGAGGTGGTGGGGCTTCTCGGTCCCAACGGGGCCGGCAAGACGACGAGTTTCTATACCGTGATCGGTCTCGTCGCGCCGGACAGCGGCACCATCCTGCTCGACGGGCGCGACATCACGCGATTGCCGATGTATCGCAGGGCGCGGCTCGGCATCGGCTATCTGCCGCAGGAGGCCTCCATTTTCCGCGGCATGACGGTCGAGGAGAACATCCTCGCCGTTCTCGAAATCTCCGAGCCCGAGCGCAAGCGCCGCCGGGCCAAGCTCGATGCGCTGCTTGAAGAGTTTTCGATCGCCCATCTGCGCAAGGCGCCGGCGCTGGCGCTCTCGGGTGGCGAGCGCCGCCGCTGCGAGATCGCCCGCGCGCTGGCCAGCGATCCGGCTTTCGTGCTCCTCGACGAGCCATTCGCCGGCATCGATCCCATCGCCATCGCCGACATCCGCCAGCTCACCGCACATCTCAAGGACCGCGGCATCGGCGTTCTCATCACCGACCACAATGTCCGCGAGACGCTCGATATCATCGATCGCGCCTACATCATTCATGACGGTACGGTCCTGATGGAAGGCGATGCCGACCAGATCCTGGCCAGCGAGGAAGTGCGGCGGGTCTATCTTGGCGAGAGTTTCAGTCTGTAGGGTATCCCATGAGCCTGTCGCAGCGTCTTGATCTCCGCCTCGGCCAGCATCTGGTGCTGACGCCGCAGCTCCAGCAGGCGATCAAGCTCCTGCAGATGGCCAATCTCGAGCTCGAGGGGTTCGTCGCCGCCGAAATCGAGCGCAATCCGCTTCTCGAGGAGGCGTCGCCGCAGGAGGAAAGCGCGGACGTCCAGAACGGGGAAGCGGTCTCGCTGTCGGGGTTCGACAGCGAGTCCGGAATCTACGGGGCTGACGCCGGGCTTTCCGGCGACGGCATGGTCGCCGACGGCGACGCACCTCTCGACGCCGAATTCGAGGGCAATGTGTTCGACGACGCGCCCGTCGATACCACTGCCGGCGTGACCGGACATCGCCTGCGCGCCGGCGACGACTCGGCGGATGGCGGCTTCGAGTCGCGATTGTCGGAAAGCCCCGATCTGCGCGAGCATCTGCGCCGCCAGATGCCGCTGGTGGTCAGCTCGAACGGGGACCGTCTGATCGCCTCTCATCTCATCGACCTGGTCGAGGAGTCGGGCTATCTGACGGTGGATCCGGGCGAGATCGCCGAGCGTCTGGGGGTGCCGGTCGAAGAGATCGAGCGGGTGCGCAGGATGCTGCAGTCGCTCGAGCCGACCGGGGTCTTCGCCGCGTCGCTTGCGGAGTGTCTCGCCCTGCAGCTTGTCGAGCGCGACCGCTTCGATCCGGCAATGCAGGCGCTGATCGCAAATCTCGACCTGCTCGCCCGGCGCGATCTGGCTGCACTCGAACGCCTGTGCGGCGTCGATTCGGCCGATCTGGCCGAGATGATCGCCGAGATCCGTGCCCTTGATCCGCGCCCGGGACTCGCCTTTTCCACCGAGTCGCCGCAGACGGTGATCCCGGATGTCTTCGTCACCCGGCTTCCGCGCGGCGGCTGGGCGGTGGAGCTCAACAGCGAGACCCTGCCGCGGGTTCTTGTCAACGAGCGCTATTACAGCGAGCTCAGTGCCCGTGCCGCGACCAGGGAGGAAAAGCATTTCCTCTCGGAATGCATGTCGAACGCGAACTGGCTGGTCCGCGCGCTCGACCAGCGGGCACGCACGATTCTCAAGGTATCGCGGGAGATCGTGCGCCAGCAGGAGGCGTTCCTCGATCATGGCATACGCCGTCTCAGGCCGCTGACGCTCAGGGACATCGCCGATGTCATTGGCATGCATGAAAGCACGGTCAGTCGCGTCACCTCGAACAAGTACATGGCGACGCCCCGCGGCGTCTTCGAGCTCAAATACTTCTTCACCTCGGCGATCGCATCGGCCGAGGGCGGCGAGGCGATCTCGTCGGAAGCGGTGCGCGAGCGCATCCGCGCCCTGATCGACGCCGAGGACCCGAAGGACATCCTGTCCGACGACCGACTTGTCGCGCTGCTGCGGGCCGAGGGAATCGACATCGCCCGCCGCACCGTCGCCAAGTACCGCGAGGCGATGCGCATTCCGTCAAGCGTCCAGCGGCGCCGGGAAAAGCGCATGATGGCGTGAGTGCCGTGCCTGCATGGCGACCGGTCGGGCAAGCCTTCGTTACGTCCCCTTCATCGCCGAATGTGCTATGATCGGCGGCGCCATGATCCTGATCACCCCAACGCCGCCATTGCATGAGGACGGACAGCATGCAGATCAATGTTTCCGGCCGGAAAATCCGCGTCGGCGATGCCTTGCGCAGCCATATCGTCACCACCCTGGAAGAATTGGCCGAGAAGTATTTCTGCCGCGCCATCGAGGCGCAGGTAACAGTCGCCAAGCGGGGGCGGCTCTTCGATGTCGACTGTGCGATCCATCTTGGTCATGGCATTCATCTGCAGAGCCATGCCGAGGGCGCGCCCGGGCAGGCCGCCTTCGACCTCGCCGCGGAAAAGCTCGAAAAGCAGTTGCGTCGCCACAAGCGACGGCTTAAAGATCGCCACCTCAAGGGTCGCCACGGGCAGGAAGAAGAGATCGCCCAGCTGGCACGCGCCTACGTTCTCGCGCCCGCTTCGGACGACGGGGAGGGCGATGCGGAAACGCCGGCGTGCGACTCCGAAGAGCAACCGATCATCATTGCGGAGACGCGTGTCGAGATACCTCGCCTGACGGTCGGAGATGCGGTCATGCTGCTCGATCTCGCCAATGCGCCGGCGCTGATGTTTCGCAATCGCCGCAACGATCAGATCAACATGATCTATCGGCGCGCCGACGGGCATATCGGTTGGGTCGACCCCGGACAGGGCGACCCGGGAGAGGGTGGCCGCGCCTAGGCGACGCGCCGCAGGTCCGGCGACGACAGGACACGCAGGAACAAAGAAAACGGTACCGCTATGGACATCGACGAAATCATTGCCCCGGCGGCAATCATGCCCGGGCTCAAGGCCGCCTCGAAGAGGCAGGCCCTGCAGGAGCTCGCCGCCCGTGCCGCCAAGCTGACCGGGATCGACGAGCGTCAGATCTTCAATGTGCTGCTCGAACGCGAGCGCCTGGGAACGACGGGAATCGGTCAGGGGGTGGCGATTCCCCATGGCAAGGTCGAGGGGCTCAAGCGGGTGGTCGGGCTGTTTGCCCGGGCGGAACGTCCGATCGATTTCGATGCGGTCGATGAGGTGCCGGTGGACCTCTTCTTTCTCCTCCTTGCGCCCGCCGATGCCGGAGCGGCGCATCTCAAGGCCCTGGCTCAGGTGTCGCGCCTGCTCAGGGACGCCGGCTTTTGCGAAAAGCTGCGCGGTGCGGCGAACGCCGACGCGCTGGCGGCACTGCTCATTCGCAAGGCCGCGGCCTGAGCCGCTGCCGCGCGCCACAGCGCCCCCTCGCCGCCGCGTCAGTGTGCCGACTTCGCGGCAAGCCGCGCCCGCTCGCGTTCGATGTCGGCGCCGAGGGCGGCGCGCATTTCGCCCAGCCGGCGCAGCATCTCCGCATCCACCGCTTGTCTGGGCGGGAGCCGGTCAAGACGGCGGAGCAACCCGGCGAGCTCCGACTCGATCTGGCTGAGCCGCGACAGCTCGAATTCGGCGCTGCGGCGATCGGCGTCGCTGCCGCTCGCCATCGCCCGGTCGCGCGCGGCTTCGAACCGCTTTTTCTGGAGCGCGATCCGCGCTGCAAAATCGTCAAGCCGCGCCCCGAGATCGGCGGCGATTGCGGCCGCGGTTTCGGCGTCCTCCGCCTCCCTTGATGCGGCCACCGGCGCGGGCGACGGTTCGGCGACCGGTGGCAGCGGCGCGGGAGCCCGTGGTGCCGGGGGAATGGCGAGGCTCGGCCAGCCACCGCCGCCGCCACTGCAGGACATGAGGGGAAAGAGGAGGGCAAGCAGGGCGAGGCGGCAGGTCCGCCGGCGCCCGCGCGAAAGGGGTGATATCCTGTACATCATGGGCGTCCCGCAAGGCCTGGGGCGGCGGTGAAAAGGGGCTTGCCAGCCGATAGGGATCTTTATATGGTCGCCGCCCGCATCGCAATGCGATGTCTTCTCCGCCCGGCAATGCGCTCGTAGCTCAGCTGGATAGAGCACCAGACTACGAATCTGGGGGTCGGGGGTTCGAATCCTCCCGAGCGCGCCATCATCTATCACGCAGACCGTCACCGCATTCCCACCCGGCCCGCGATCACGGGGTCATGGGATCGGTCATGGTGCCGGCTGAGGGATTCGAACCCCCGACCTTCGGTTTACAAAACCGCTGCTCTACCAGCTGAGCTAAGCCGGCCATGGCGCCATATCGTCGCGGCGCAAACTAGGACGCAAGGCGCGCCGAATCAATCGTCGAATCGGTCATCGCTCGGCGCCCGAATCGGGCACGAATCGGGTCCCCGATCGGCCGCCAGAGTGCTGGACCGCCCGCGCCCGGTGCCCGGCCGGCCGCTCCGCAGTGCGGCCCCGCGGCCATGCCTGCCCGCCCCGGAAGCGCGGAATTGTGCCGTTTCTCGCTCTTTTTGCGATGTGGTGTGCTAGAGATGTAAAACAGTGCTTGACAACAGCGACGCACTGTCCTACATGTCTATCACACCAAGGCGAGGGACGAACCCGAGCCATGACACGACAGACAGCGATGAGCCACCCGCTCTTCAGATGGAGAGACCCGATGTTCACGACAGCGAGACAGACCATCAGCGACAGCCTGGCGCGGCGCACGCGCCGCAGGACCCGGCATCTGCGCCGCCACGATTTCCGCGCCGGCGCCCGCGTCCCCGCCCTCTCGCCCTGCTGAGGCATGGCGCGAGCGGCGGGCGCCGCCGGCGTCCCGCCATCCGGTAGAACGACAAGGAAAGACGCGCCATGATCACGCCGGATTGGACCGACGACCAGCCCATCTACCGCCAGCTCCGCGACAAGGTGGTGCGGGCCCTGCTCGAGGGCAGCCTCAAGGAAGGCGAGCCGCTGCCCTCGGTGCGAACCATGGCACTCGAACTCGAGATCAATCCGCTCACCGTGTCCAAGGCCTATCAGGAGCTGGTCGCCGAGGGCCTCGTCGAGAAGCGCCGCGGACTCGGCATGTATATCGTCGAGGGCGCCCGCGAGGCGCTGCGCGAGGCCGAGCGGCGACGCTTTCTCGAGGAGGAATGGCCGCGCGTGTGCGAGCGGATCAGGGCCCTCGGCCTTGATGCCAAGACCCTCATGGGCACCGACGGCAACGGAACAGGGACGGGACAAGGGACATGACCGACAGGACAGGAGAGACCAACATGCCGGTGGTGGCGGCGCGCGGCCTGAGCAAGCATTACGGCCGCTTCCCGGCGCTCGTCGATGCCAGCTTCGAGATCCCGCTTGGCCGCATCGTCGGCATCATTGGCGCCAATGGGGCCGGCAAGACGACGATGCTGAGCGCCATTCTGGGCCTCATCCCCTATGAAGGCGAGGTCCGGGTGCTGGGCCGCGACCCCCTGCGCGAGCGCGACCGGCTGATGAACGAGGTCTCCTTCATCGCCGATGTCGCGACCCTGCCGCGATTCATGCGTGTCGACCAGCTTCTCGACTATGTCGAGGGCGTGCACCCGAAATTCGCGCGCCAGCGCACCGAGGCGTTCCTCAAACGCACCAAGATCCCGCCGACTAAGCGCATCAAGGCACTGTCGAAGGGCATGGTGACCCAGCTTCACCTCGCCATCGTCATGGGCGTCGACGCAAAGCTCCTCGTGCTCGACGAGCCGACGCTCGGCCTCGACATCCTCTTCCGCAAGGCCTTCTACCGCGACCTGCTCGAGGATTATTTCGATGCCGGCCGTACGATCATCGTCACCACGCACCAGGTCGAGGAGGTCGAACATATCCTCACCGATGTGATGTTCATCGCGAATGGCCGCATCGTCTTCGAATCACCGGTCGACGAGCTGCCGTCGCGCTTTGCCGAGCTGGCGGTGGCGCCGGACAAGCTCGAGGCGGCACGCGCACTGCGTCCGATCCACGAGCGTACGACCCTCGGGCAACCGGTACTCGTCTTTGAGAATCCGGACCGCGGGGCGCTCAAGGCGCTGGGCACGGTCCGCGGCATGACACTGGCCGACATCTTCGTCGCCAAGGTTTCGGGAGAGACGGCATGAGCAAGCTCAAGGCCCTCGCCAGACGCGAGCTGATCGAGAACCGCAACGGCATCGTGCTGACGCCGGTCATCCTCATGGGGCTGATGCTGATCCTCGTCGTCGGCTCGATGAGCTTCGGGATCGGCGAGATGGGGCTCGGCCACGGCACCCGCCATGTCGCCAGCTTCGGCCAGCTTCTGCGGGAGATCGCCGACGCCGAGAGCGGCGTTGCCGCCGGCATCGTCATTGCGCTGATGAGCGTCATGAGCCTGCCGGCACTGATGGTGCTGCCCGTGGTCATCTTTTTCGTCCTCCTTGGCGGGCTCTACGAGGAGCGGCGCGACCGCAGCTTCCTGTTCTGGAAGTCGATGCCGGTCTCCGACACCGAGGAGGTGCTGGCGCGCCTTGCCGGCGGCATCGTCCTGACGCCCGCGGTCTTTCTCGCGGTCGGCATCGCGACGCATCTGCTCACCCTCGTTCTGGCCTCGCTGATCGGCGGTGCGCAGGGTGGTCCGGTGGGCGCCATCTGGTATATCGGACCGCTCGCGCTCAACTGGTTCCAGGGTGCCTTCGTGCTCGCCATCTGGATGCTGTGGGCGCTGCCGGTCTTTGCCTGGGTGCTGCTCGCCAGCGCCTATGCCCCGCGCACGCCTTTCCTCTATGCGGTGGTGCCGCCCATCGTGGTCATCGTGAACGAAAACGTGTTCCTGCACAGCAACCACTTCGCCAGCTGGATCGGCCGGCATCTCAGCGCGCAGCCCCTGTTCGAGGATATCGCGGACGGCTTCAGGACGGCGCCCGGACGGGTCGAGATCGACGATTTCTCGGCTCTGATGCAGGAACTGGCGAAGCCCGATTTCGCCGGTATCTTCAACAGCTTCGCGCATCCGGACCTATGGATCGGATTGGCCATCGCGGCAGCCCTCCTCTATGGCACGGTGTGGCTGCGCCGCTATGCCCTCGCCTGAGCGCGGGCGCGACACTTCACAGCAACCCTCACAAGAAACGCTTGACCACGACAGGAGACGAGACAATGCGTGAGACGGCAACGGCATTCCGGCAAGCCACCGAGACGGTCGAGATCCCGGTTTTCCTCATTCGCCATGCGCAGCGCGCGCGGCGCCGACCGGCACGGGACGCGGATTGAACGCCCGGACCGGCCGCAGAATCGATGCAAATGGCCGCGCGTGCCTCGGGGCACCGCGGCCATTTCCTGCCCAGGGCATCTAAGGGCCACCGCGCCGCGTGAGCTCATAAAGCGCGATCGCCGCCGCATTCGAGACATTGAGGCTGTCGATGAGCGGGTGCGCGGGAGTGATCGGGATCGCCGCCAGTTCGTCGCAATGGGCCTCGGTCAGCGGTCTCAGGCCCCGCCCCTCGGCGCCGAGGACGAGCGCGATCGCGCCGTCGTCCGTGACCCTTCGTGCGAGCGCGGGATGATCGCCGGCGGCGAGCCCGATGCGCCAGTAGCCGAGATCGGCGAGGCGGTCGAGGGCGCGGGCAAGGTTGCTGACGCGGATCCAGGGCACGAGGTCGAGCGCGCCCGAGGCGGCCCTCGCGAGCGCTCCGCTCTCGGGCGGGGAATGCCGGTCCTGGGTGACCAGTGCCCCCGCACCGAAGGCCGCCGCCGAGCGCAGGATGGCACCGACATTCATCGGATCGGTGACCTGGTCGAGGACGACGATGAAGGATCGCGCCCCCGGCACCGGCGCCGCTTCCTCGAGCCCGCGCGGCGCGAGCGGTGCCGCCTCGAGCAGAAGCCCCTGCGTCACCGCGCCCGGCGGCGCCAGTGCCCGCAACGCCTCGCCCTTGACAGGGTCCACCGGCAAGCCGGCCGGGATCTCAACCCGCTGCGCGAGAAGGGCGAGCGCGCGATGCGTGGCATGAAGGCACAAGGGCCGCCTGAGCGGATTGGCGAGCGCCGCGGCGACCGCATGCAGGCCATAAAGCGGCACCGTCTCTCCACCCTTTGAGGGCGCCCGTCGTGAGCGCCGCGGTCTCCGTGTCGCTGCCGTCTTTCTTTCAGGAGGGAATCGCCTGGTCATGAGCGGGAGCTATAGGCGGACCGCTCATGCTCAGGCAAGCGCCGGAGGATTTGGCGGCGGCGACCATGCCGGCGCTCGCGCGGAATTGAAACCGCCTTTCCTTGATCATGGTGTCGCTGGGGCGCATAGAAACGCGCGGCCAATGGCGGCAGGAGAGCAAGCGGTGCGAGGAATCATCGATACGGACACGCTTCACCGTTGGCTCTCTGGCGGCCACGCACTCGTCCTGATTGACACACTTCCGGCGAGCGCCTTTGAGAAAGGGCATCTGCCCGGCGCGATCAATATCGTGTCGGACGACATTTGCGCCCGGGTACGCGATGTCGTGCCGGACCTCGAAGCCCGGATCGTCGTCTATTGCGGCGGTCCGCGGTGCAAACGGGCCTCTCTCGCCGCGGCGCGGCTGGAGAGCCTCGGATACACGCGTGTCCATCACTATGTCGAAGGCAAGGTCGGGTGGCGCGCGGCCGGCCACGCATTGCATGCGGGAACGCCGCCGCCGAGGGGAGAAGACGATGGCGCCGGCCCCTAAGTCCCTTGCCATCACGCTGGGCGCCTATGGTGCCGCCGCCCTCTTCGAGATCGCAGGCTGCTTTGCCATCTGGGCGATTGTGCGGCTCGGGGCTTCGGGCTGGTGGGTGTTGGGCGGGTTGTTGTCGCTCATTCTGTTCGCGTTCCTGCTCACCCGGGCCGATCTCGACTTTGCCGGCCGCGCCTATGCGGCCTATGGCGGCATCTATATTGTCGCCTCGCTGCTCTGGCTCTGGCGCGTCGAGGGACAGGCCCCGGATGTCTGGGATATGGCGGGAGCCGGGCTATGCATTGCCGGAACGCTGGTCATCCTGTTGGGGCGCCACGCGCCCTGACCGGCGTGGCGCGTACGCTGCACCATCGCGGCACGCATGCGGGGGCATTTTCCCGCCCTCTCGCAATTGCCGACGAGAACACCCACATTCGGGGTGCGTGGCCGATTCTTCGCGCCGCTTCACCGTTGACTTCATGGCCTCTTTCGCCATAGACACCACCCGCCCCATCGCGGTGGGGCGCCGGCCTTTTCCGGAGGGGTGGCCGAGTGGTTAAAGGCAGCAGACTGTAAATCTGCCGGGTGTTCCCTACGCAGGTTCGAATCCTGCCCCCTCCACCAGCCGGCCCGCGTCCGCAAGAGTGGGCGCGGACGGGCGCGAAGGGACGGCGTCATGTGGCAGCGGTCGGGCGGGCGTAGCTCAATGGTAGAGCCCCAGCCTTCCAAGCTGGTGGTGCGGGTTCGATTCCCGTCGCCCGCTCCAGATCG
>RFKS01000200.1 GCA_003694205.1 Alphaproteobacteria bacterium
ATCGCCGTCTGGCCGAGGAGACGCTGGCGCTGGCGCGGGCGCGCGGCATCGGTCTCGGCCGGGAGGCGGTGGATCAAGCGGTGACCATGGCCCGCGCCATGCCCGCCGACGTGCGCGCCTCGCTGGCCCACGACCTCGCCGCCGGCAAGCGGCTCGAGAGCGACTGGCTGATGGGCGCGGTGGCCCGGCTTGCCCGTGACGCCGGCATCGAGGCCCCCGCCAACGAGACGGTTGCGGCCCTTCTGGCGCCGTGGAAGAACGGCATCGGCGACCAGCGGTCCGGCAGCCGACCGGCCGAGCAAAAGGACAGGGGAGAGCCCGGAAGATGAGCCAGGAAAAGGACGAGGCGCTCAAGGAAGCCGCCCTGCGCTATCACGAGACGCCGCCGCCGGGGAAGCTCGCGATCCGCGTCACCAAGCCGATGGCGACCCAGCGCGATCTCTCGCTGGCCTACAGCCCGGGCGTCGCCGAGGCCTGTCTGAGGATCGCCGAAAACCCCGATGACGCCTTCCGATACACCGGCAAGGGCAACCGCGTGGCGGTGGTCTCGAACGGCACCGCGGTGCTCGGCCTCGGCAACATCGGCGCCCAGGCGGCCAAGCCGGTGATGGAGGGCAAGGTCGCGCTGTTCAAGAAGTTCGCCAACATCGACGGCTTCGACATCGAGGTGGCCGAGACCGATCCGAAGAAGCTGGCCGAGATCGTCATCGCCCTCGAGCCGACCTTCGGGGCCATCAATCTCGAGGACATCAAGGCCCCCGAATGCTTCCTCGTCGAGGAGCGCCTGCGCGAGCGCATGAACATTCCGGTCTTTCACGACGACCAGCACGGCACGGCAATCGTCGCCGGGGCGGCGATCCTGAACGGCCTCAAGCTGGTCGGCAAGAAGCTCGAGGAGATCAGGCTCGTCTCGACGGGTGGCGGCGCCGCCTCGCTCGCCTGCCTCGATCTTCTCGTCTCGCTCGGCCTGCCGCGCGAGAATATCACGCTCGTCGACATCGTCGGCGTCGTCTATGCCGGCCGTCGCGCCGACATGAATCCCTACAAGGCGCGCTATGCGAGAAAGACCAAGCTGCGCACGCTGGCACAGGCGATCAAGGGAGCCGACGTCTTCCTCGGGCTTTCCGCACCACGGGTGTTGAGCCCGGAAATGGTGAAGACGATGGCGAAGCGTCCGCTCATCCTGGCGCTCGCCAACCCCGAGCCGGAGATCCTGCCCGAGCTCGCGAAAGAGGCGCGCCCCGACGCCATCATCGCCACCGGGCGCTCGGATTATCCGAACCAGGTCAACAACGTTCTCTGCTACCCCTATATCTTCCGCGGCGCGCTCGATGTCGGCGCCACCGAAATCAACGAGACGATGAAGGTTGCGGCGGTGAAAGCCCTGGCCGCGCTCGCCACCAAGGAAGCCTCCGATGTGGTCGTCCGCGCCTATGAGGGCGAATCGCTGCGCCTCGGGCCCGACTATCTGATCCCCAAGCCCTTCGACCCGCGGCTGATGAGTGAGGTGGCGCCGGCGGTGGCGAAGGCGGCCATGGAAAGCGGCGTGGCGACACGTCCGATCGCGGACTTCGACGCCTATGTCGCGCGGCTCGACACCTTCGTCTTCCGCTCGGGCAATCTCATGCAGCCGATCTTCGAGCGTGCGCGGAGCCAAAAGAAACGCCTGCTTTTTGCCGAGGGCGAGGACGAGCGCGTGCTGCGCGCGACCCAGGCGCTTCTCGACGAGCGCATGGCCGAGGTCACCCTCGTCGGGCGGCCGAACGTCATCACCATGCGCATCGAGCGGCTCGGCCTCAGGCTCGATCCGGGCCGCGACATCGGGATCATCAACCCGCAGAGCGACGCCCGCTACAAGGAATACTGGCAGGGCTATCACGCGATCATGGAAAGGAAGGGCGTTTCGCCCGACGAGGCACGCACCATCATGCGTACGAACACGACGGCGATCGCCGCGCTCGCCGTCCGTCGCGGCGAGGCCGATGCCATGGTGTGCGGCGCGGTCGGCCGCTATCACACGCATCTTACCCATGTGCTCGACATCATCGGCCTGGCGCCGGCGGCGCGGACCGCAGCGGCACTCTCGATTCTCATGCTCTCGAAAGGCACCTTTTTCCTCTGTGACACCTTCATCCGCCCCGAACCGAGCGCCGAGGAGATCGCCGAGGTCACGCGGCTCGCCGCCGAGGAGGTGCGGCGCTTCGGACTGACACCGAAGGTGGCGCTGCTGTCGCATTCCAATTTCGGTTCCGCACGCACGCCCTCGGCGGAAAAAATGCGCCGCGCCCTTGCCCTCCTGCGCGATCAGGCCCCGGAGCTCGAGGTCGAGGGTGAGATGCATGGCGACGCCGCGATCGACGAAACGATCCGCAACCGCATTTTTCCGAATTCGCGTCTCAAGGGGATGGCCAATCTCCTCGTCATGCCCAACCTCGATGCAGCGAACATCTCCTATGAGCTGCTCAAGGTGCTCGGCGACGGGCTGCCGATCGGCCCGCTTCTGCTGGGACTTGCCAAGTCCGCCCATATTGTCACCCCCTCGGTGACCGCGCGCGGCCTCCTGAACATCGCGGCGCTGGCACTTGTCGATGCCATCGACCCCCCCGCCTGCCGGCGCGCAGGTGCCTCAGCGCAATAGCGCAAAGACGCCGACGCCGAGAAAGGTCGCCAGCGCATTGCCGAGCACGCCGTGACCAAGATCACGCGCAGTGGGGTGACTTTGACGCCACAATGAGTAGATCGGAGCGGCTGCGGCGCGCTCCCTTTGGGCTGCAACTATGGGGCAGCGGCAACAGTGAATGAGGCTGAGAAATCTCCTGCTCGCGGCGGTCGACTCAAATGGCGGAGCGACCCCGAAAACCTTCGCATCCTGGATGGCGTCCAGAACACTCCGGCCTTGTCCCGGCGTGAAATGCAATGCCTGACCCAGTTGGCAATGGGCCTTTCCGTTGAGGAGATCGCCTGCCGGCTTTCGATATCCGCGGGCACGGTGACGAAATACCTGAATACCGCGAGAATGAAGAAGAAAGCCCGCAATCGGTCACATCTCATCGCCATCGCATTCCGGGAGCAAATTCTTCCCTGACCAGCATCGGTTCCGTGCAGGTGCACGATGACCGTCAGCGGCCAAGATGTCATAAAAGCGCCAGCTCGCGCATCCGCGCTCCCATCTCTTCTCTGCATCGATTCTCTCCAGAAATTCGGCCGGTCGGCAAATCACATTATTTTCCTGTGCATCTACGTTACAGGAAGCATTCGATTCGGCCTTGGTCGCCAAAACACGAGATCGTGAGAGAACTGCACAAAGTCTTGATCTCCCTCACCAAAGGGGCATCTGTATGTATATCGCACGCGTAAAGTGTAAGAA
>RFKS01000201.1 GCA_003694205.1 Alphaproteobacteria bacterium
GATCATCACCACCTCGATACCCATGCGCTTGAGCTCGGCGATTGCCGGGGCGGAATCCGGCTTCACCGTGTCGGCAACCGCCACCAATCCGGCGGCGGTACCGTCGATGGCCACATACATGGGGGTCTTGCCCTCTTCGGCGAGGCGTTCCCATGCGCTTGTCAGCGCCGCAATGTCGATGTCGCGTTCGCGCATCAGCTTGACATTGCCAAGGAGAACCGTCTTGCCGTCGATCCGTCCCGAGACCCCGTGGCCGGGAATGGCGGCGAAGTCCTCGCACGGGACGAGTGCGATCTCTCTCGCCGCCGCGCCCTTGACGGTGGCCTCGCCGAGCGGATGCTCGGAACCGCGTTCCAGCGAGGCGGCGAGACGCAGGACCTCGTCCTCGCCGTGGTCACCGGCGGCGACGACATCGGTGAGCGCAGGCTCGCCGCGGGTGATGGTGCCGGTCTTGTCGAGGATGATGGCGTTGAGCTTTTCCGCCGTCTGCAGGGCGTCGCCCGAGCGGATGAGGATGCCGTACTCCGCGCCCTTGCCGATGCCGACCGTAAGCGACGTTGGTGTCGCGAGCCCGAGCGCGCAAGGGCAGGCGATGATCAGCGTGGTGACGAAGACGATGGTGGCGTAGATGATGCGCGGCTCGGGGCCAAAAATGTACCAGGCGACGAAGGCGATGGTGGCGAGAATCATGACCGCCGGCACGAAATAGCCGGCGACGACATCGACGATGCGCTGGATCGGCGCCTTCGAGCTCTGCGCGTCCTTCACCATGCGGATGATGTTGGCGAGTGCCGTGTCCTTGCCGACCCGCGTGGCGCGGAAGCGAAAGCTGCCGGTCTTGTTGATGGTGCCGCCGATGACCTCGTCGCCGACCCTTTTCTCGACCGGCATCGATTCACCGGTGATCATCGATTCATCGACCGTGCTCGTGCCCTCGACGACCTCGCCATCGACGGGCACCTTCTCGCCCGGACGCACGACCACGATGTCGCCGACCACGACATCGTCGACTGCGATGTCGATTTCCTTGCCGTCGCGGACGACCCGCGCCGTCTTCGCCTGCAGGTGCATCAGCTTCCTGATTGCTTCCGAGGTGCGCCCCTTGGCCTTCACCTCGAGTGCGCTGCCGAAGAGCACAAGCGCGACAACCACTGCCGAGACGTCCCAAAAGACCTCGGCGAGTGCCGTGGTCGGAAACCACTGCGGAAAGGCGACGGCGACGGCGGAATAGAGATAGGCGGCGCTGACGCCGATGGCGATCAACGTGTGCATGTTCGCCGAACGATGCCTGAGCGCCTGCCACATGCCGACATAGAATTGCGACCCCGACCACAGGAGGACGGGCAGCGTGAGGACACCGAGAAGCGCCCACACGATGCGTCGCGTCTCGCTGCCCGCCGGCATCCATTCCTTGAGGCCCGGGATCAGGTCGGGATAGCTGAAAACCACGATCGGCACCGACAGCACGGCGGCGAACCAGAATTTCCGCATCAGCGTGCGGTATTCACGCGCCTGCTCGGCCTCGATCGCGTCCTCGCTCGCCGCGTCGTCGCCCGTCTCGACCGGTGTGTAGCCGGCGCTCTCGATGGCTTTTGCGATGGACGCATTGTCGGCCAGCGACGGGTCGTATTCGACCTCGGCCGCATTGGCGGTCAGGCTCACGCTGGCGCTCACCACGCCGGGCGTACGTTTCAGGGCCTCCTCTATGTGATGCACGCAGGAGGCACAATGCATGCCGCGGATGCCGATGCGCATGTGGGTGAATTCGGTTTCCGTATCTGTGTTTGCGGCGCGGTCTGGCGTGTGCGGCGCATCCATCTGTCCGATCTCCCTCACGTTTCGCGCCCATTCGCGCGGGCTCCTCGAAGAGCCTACGCTTGCGTATGGGTAAAGGCCACGATCGCGCGATGGCGCTTTCGCACCTCCGCTCCTGAAAAGAAGGACGGGGCTGTGAAGGTGGTGTTACAGGCCGGGCCGGCGGGTCGTCCCGTTCTCAATCGGGCCAGTGGAGCACAATCTTGCCCGAAAGGCCCTCGCGCATGAGCCGGAAGGCCTCCGCATAATCGGTGATCGGCATGCGGTGTGTGATCACCGGACGGATGTCGAGACCCGATTGCAGCATCGCGATCATCTTGTACCAGGTTTCGAACATCTCGCGGCCGTAGATGCCCTTGATGGTGATCGCCTTCAAGATGATCTTCGGCCAGTCGACGAGGCCCGGTTTCGCGGGCAGGCCCAAAAGGGCGATGCGGCCGCCCATGACCATGACCTCGAGCATCTGCTCGAAAGCCGCCGGTACGCCCGACATCTCGAAGCCGACATCGAAGCCTTCGCTCATCCTGAGGCGCGCCATCACCGCGCGCAGGTCTTCCTCGGCAACGTTCACCGGCACCACATCGGCGGTCCGCGCGGCAAGCGCGAGGCGATAGGGATTGATGTCGGTGATCACCACATGGCGGGCCCCGACATGGCGGGCCACGGCGGCGGCGATGATGCCGATGGGACCGGCACCGGTGATGAGCACGTCCTCGCCGATAAGATCGAAGGCAAGGGCGGTGTGCACGGCGTTGCCGGTGGGATCGAGAATGGCGCCGATCTCGTCGTCGATATCATCGGGCAGTGGCACCGCATTGAAGGCCGGAAGGCGGACATATTCGGCGAAGGCCCCGGGCAGGTTGACGCCGACGCCCTTGGTCTCGGGGTCGAGGTGGAAGCGTCCGGCACGGCTCATGCGGCTCTTGAAGCCGACGATATGTCCCTCGCCGGAGACGCGCTGACCGATCTCAAGACGGCGCACATGATCGCCCATGGCGACAATCTCGCCGCAATATTCATGGCCGACGATGAGCGGCACGGGGACCGTCTTTTGCGCCCATTCGTCCCAGTTCCAGATGTGCACGTCGGTGCCGCAGATGGCCATGCGGCGGACCTTGATCAGCACGTCCTCGTCGCCGATCTCGGGGACCGGCTCCTCGCGCAGGACGAGGCCGGGGCCGGGCTCGGCCTTGACAAGGGCGCGCATGGGACTGCCCGGCGCCGGTGCGGTGGCGGTCATGAGATGACCCCCAGGGCGCGGCCGACGCGGCCGAAGGCGTCGACGGCACGGTCGATATCGTCCGGGCTGAGCGCGGCCGACATCTGCGTCCGGATGCGCGCCGTGCCCTTGGGCACCACGGGGTAGAAGAA
>RFKS01000202.1 GCA_003694205.1 Alphaproteobacteria bacterium
CCATCGAGGCCCGGCGGCGGGATCTCGCGATGCCCCGACAGGATGTTCACTTCCATCGCCTCGAGAAAGGCGATCTCGCGCACCACACCGTCGCCGCCCCGCCAGCGGCCGGCACCGCCCGAACCCTCGCGGATGGCGAAGCGTTCGATTCGCACCGGATGGCGGGCCTCGAGCACCTCGGCATCGGTCAGCCGCGAATTGGTCATGTGCGTGTGCACCGCCGAGGCGCCCTCGAACCCCGGTCCTGCTCCGGCGCCGCCGCAGAGTGTCTCGTAATACTGGTGCCGCTCATTGCCGAAGGTGAGATTGTTCATTGTCCCCTGTGCCGCGGCGACGGCACCCGCGGCGAGAAGGAGAGCGTTGGTTACCGCCTGGCTCGTCTCGACGTTGCCCGCCACCACCGCCGCCGGCGGCTTCGGGTCAAGGAGCGAGCCTTCCGGCAGGCGAATGGTGATGGGCTCGAGACAGCCGTCATTCAAGGGAATGTCCTCGCCGACGAGGCAGCGGAAGACATAGAGGACGGCGGCCCGGCTGATAGCCCGCGGGGCGTTGAAATTCCCCGCATGCTGCGCGCTCGTGCCGGTGAAGTCGACGAGCGCCGTGCGGCGCGCGCGGTCGACCCGGATCGCCACGCGGATCGTCGCCCCGCAATCCATCGGATAGACGGCCTCACCGTCGACCAGACGATCAATGACACGGCGCACCGATTCTGCGGCATTGGCGCGGACATGGTCCATATAGGCGGCCACGGTCGCATGTCCGAAATGCGCGACAAGGCGGCCGATCTCTGCGACGCCGCGGGCGGTTGCCGCGATCTGCGCCTTGAGGTCGGCGATATTCTGCTCCGGATTGCGCGCCGGCCAGGGTCCCGCGGTGAGAAGGCGACGCACCCGCTCCTCGTCGAACACGGCGCCGCGCACGATCCGCGTCGGCGGGATGAGGATACCCTCCTCCTCGATCCGCGTCGAATGCGATGGCATCGACCCCGGCGCGATGCCGCCGATGTCGGCATGGTGCCCGCGCGCGGCGACGAAGAAGTCCGGACCGCCACCCGCCTGTCCTTCAAGAAAGACCGGCGTGATCACGGTGACATCGGGCAGATGCGTGCCGCCGCCATAGGGATCGTTCATCATCACGGAATCGCCGGGGCGAAGATCGTCGCCCATGGCGGCGATGACCGCTTTCACGCTCTCGCCCATCGATCCCAGATGCACCGGCATGTGCGGCGCATTGGCGACGAGATTGCCAAGGGCATCGAAGACGGCGCAGGAAAAGTCGAGCCGCTCCTTCATGTTCACCGAGTGCGCCGTGCGTTCGAGCACCACGCCCATCTGTTCGGCGACGCTCATGAAGAGATTGTTGAACACCTCGAGGAGAACCGGATCGGGCCGCGCGCCAGCCACGATCGCGCGCCGGCGGGGGCCAATGCGTGTCAGCAGGAGATCGTCACGATCGGTGCGCACCGCCTGCCAGCCGGGCTCGACGATGGTCGTCGCCGTCTCCTCGAGGATGATCGCCGGACCCTTGATCGGCCGGGCGCGTGCGAGATCGGCGCGCCAATAGACTGGCGCCTGCCAGTCCCTGCCGCCCGAATAAAGTGCCCGTCGGGCGCGTGGCCGATGCGGACCGCCCTCGGCCACCGCCGCCTGCGGCAGGTCGGCACCGGCGCCGATCGCCTCGGCGCTCGCCGCCTCGACGATCACCGGCCGGCCGGTCTCGGCAAAGCCGTAGAGCCGGCGATGCGCGCTCTCGAAGGCCACGCGCGTGGCGGCGGCGTCGGTGAATGGCACGAGCAGGCTGGTGTCGCTGCCCCGGTAGCGGACGTGCACCTGGCGCAGCAGTGTGATCTCCCCATCCGCCGCACCCTGCGCGACGAGGGCCAGCCGCGCCTTCTGTGCAAGCTCGTCGAGTACGGCCGCGATCTCTGCCTCGTGCGCCGCATCGAGCGGCAGATCGAGTGCCCGCTTCTCGATCTGGCGCAATGCGGCGAGTCCCATGCCAAGCGCCGACAGGACGCCCGCCATGGGATGGACCAGAACCGTCTCGATGCCCAGGGCATCGGCGACGAGGCAGCCATGCTGTCCGCCTGCGCCGCCGAAGACGACAAGCGCATATTCGGTGACGTCGCGGCCGCGTTCGATGGTGATCGCCTTGATCGCGCGCGCCATATGTTCGACGGCGACGGTGATGAATCCTTCCGCGATCGCCTGCGGGCTTTTCCGCTCCCCCGTCGCCGCGGTGATCTCGTCGGCGAGCGCCGCAAAGGCGGACCGTACCGCCGCAAGGTCGAGCGCCGCATCACCGGCGGGGCCGAACACGGCGGGAAAGAAATCGGGCTGCAGCTTGCCGAGCATCAGATTGCAGTCGGTGATCGCCAGCGGACCGCCGCGGCCATAGGACAGCGGGCCGGGATCGGCACCCGCCGACTCCGGTCCGACGCGGAAGCGCTGGCCATCGAAGCGACAGATCGAGCCGCCGCCGGCGGCAACCGTGTGCACCGCCATCATCGGCACCTGCAGGCGCACGCCGGCGACCTCGGCATCGAAGGTCCGCTCATAAGCGCCGGCAAAATGCGACACGTCGGTCGAGG
>RFKS01000203.1 GCA_003694205.1 Alphaproteobacteria bacterium
CGGCGCTCGCCAGCGACCCGCATTATGCGACCAATGCGGCGCGGGTCGCGAACCGCAAGGCGCTAGTCGGCATCATTGCGCGCCGGATGGCGGAGAGGGAGAGCGCGGACTGGCTCGAGCGGCTCAAGGCGGCGCGCATTCCGGCGGGCCCGGTCAACACCATCGCGGAGGCCTTCGCCCATCCGCAGGCGATCCATCGCGGGCTTAAGGTCGAGCTCGACCACCCGCTCGGGGTCAAGGTGCCGACGGTGGCCAATCCGATCCGTCTGTCCGAGACCCCTATCGCCTATCGCGACCCGCCACCCATGCTCGGCCAGCACACGGATGCGATCCTCGACGAGCTCGGCTATGACGCGGATGCGATCGCACGTCTGCGCGCCGATGGCGTCGTGGCGTGAGCGGCCTCAGTCCAGGGCGGTGACAATCTGCGATTCGGGATGGAAGGCATGGAAGGCGAAGGCGAAATCGACGCCGTACGGGATGTCGGCGAGGCCGTCATCGGTGCGCTTTTGAACGAGGACCGTGCCGACGTCGCGCGCGTTCCCAATCTCGAAGGCATCGAGCGCGCTCGCCTGTCCCGGCTTCCATGTGATGACGAGGCCGTCCCCGGTCTCGATGCGGCCCTTCTTGCGTACGAGGCTGAGCGCCCAGGCGCGATCGCCGACGCTGACCACGCGTGAGAGGGGCGGCACGTCCCGTGGCAGGGAGCCGTCATAGAGGAAGGGGCGCGGCGCGCTGTCATAGCCGCGATAGGGATTGACCCCGTAAGGCACGCCCGAGCGGTTGACCGGTCGCGCCAACACCCGGCCCTCGGGCGCACGCGCACGAAAATCGGCGAAGCTTTCGAGTCGCGCCGGCAGCCGCTCGAGTTTCGTGCCGAGGAACGTCCCGACGATGGCGGTACCGGTGAACTGCTGCCACCAGCTTTCCGTCTGGCGGTCGTACATCACGAGATCAGAGTTCCGGAGCTTGCCGGTCGTGCCGAAGTCGAGCTCGCGGCCATTCGCCTCGCGCCGGAAGACGATCGCGGCATTGCACAAGGGACAGTAGGTGATGGCCACGGGGACATCGCCAATGCGGTCATTGACGATTTCGTGCCGGATGAGGATGCCGAGCGGATAGGCCCGTGCCTCGCCAGCGATCTCGACGCCAATCACCGGCGAGCGGTCGGAAAGCCAACGCGCGGCCTTTTCGATCGATTCGAATTGCGGCCGGTCGATCGACGGAATGCCGTCCTTGGGCGGACCGCCCTCGAGGATTTCGTCATAGTCGATGCTGTGCTTCGTGAAGTCCGTCTCCGGCCAGGCGCGCTGCCAGTCCCGCGGCACGCCGGCGGCAAGTGCCGCGCTGGTGGCGGAAATCGCGAGAGCAAGGAAGAGTATCGGCAGCCGGCGCATCATGCGGCAAGTCTAGAACGCCGACGGCGGCAGCCGCCAATCACCTTCGCGTCAGGGGGCGGTGAGGCCGCTCACAGAATGCTGGCGCCAAACAGCAGGAGAATGAGCGCCGGTGTCACCCAGCGCACCGCCATCCGCCACAGGCGGTAGCCATGCGCGTCGCCGGCGCCGAATTCCGACCGGCTCGCCTCCGCGGGCAGGAGCCGGCCCGCGAAATAGGCGATGACCAGCGCGCCGAGCGGCAGAACGAGCGTGTCGATGCCCTGCGTGATGAGATCGAATGGCGTCGCCTTGGCAAACCGCTCGATGAAGCCGAGCGGATGCCAGTCGCGCCAGAGATTGAAGGAGAGGATGCTGGCTATCCCCATGAGCCAGCTCAGGCCCGCCGCGACGAGAACGCCACGGCCACGTCCGATGCCGCGTTCCGCGAGCCAGGCCACGGTCGGCTCGTAAAGCGCGATCGCCGAGGTCAGCGCGGCAAGAATGAGGAAGAAGAAGAAGATGGTGCCGATGACGGCGCCGAACGGCATCGCGGAGAAAGCGAGCGGCAGCGTGATGAAGACGAGCCCGGGCCCGCCGGCGGGGTCGAGACCGTTGGCGAAGACGATCGGAAAGATGGCGATGCCGGCGAGCAGCGCCACCGCCGTGTCGGCAAGCGCGACATATGCCGAGGTGCGCAGGATCGAGGCCCCGCGGGGCAGATAGGCGCCGTACATCATGACACCACCGATGCCGACCGACAGGCTGAAGAAGGCTTGCCCGATGGCGGCCAGCATCACGCTGGGCGTCAGCCGCGAGAAATCGGGCGAAAAAAGATAGGCGAGCGCGCGGGCGCTGTCGCCGGCAGTCAGCGCATAGCCGACAAGAATGACGAGAAGCACGCCGAGCGCCGGCGTCATGATGCCGACCGCGCGCTCGATGCCGAAGGTAACCCCCTTGGCGACGATGCCGAGCGTGAGCAGGATGAAAACCCCCTGCCACAGGAAAAGCCTCGGCAGCGAGGCCTGCAGGGCCTCGAAATGGGCGACGGTGCCCGCGCCGTCGAGCGCGGTCAGCGATCCGTCGGCGGTGTGCAGCAGATAGTCGAAGGTCCAGCCGGCGACCACCGAATAGAAACTCATGATGAGCAGCCCGGCGAAAAGGCCGAGGATCCCGGGGATGCGCCAGCGCGGCGAACGCCCATGCTCGACCGCTTGGCGCCGCAGTGCCTCAGGTGGGCTTGCCGCGCCGCGGCGGCCGATCACCACTTCGGCGATAAAGATAGGCAGGGCCACGAGAAGGAGGCCGAGGAGATAGACGAGCACAAAGGCCGCGCCCCCATTTTCGCCGGCGAGATAGGGGAACTTCCAGACATTGCCGAGCCCGACGGCGGCGCCGACGGCGGCGAAGACGAAGGCGAGGCGGCTTGAGAACTTGACACCCGCCGTTCCGTCGCTGCGCGATTGCGACACGATGCGGCCCCTTTTCTTCCTTCCGGCATGCGGTTGCGTCGGAGATTGGCAGAAGGTGCGACCGCCCTCAAGCGTTTCGCCCTTGGCCCGACGGCGCCGCGTCGCTTAAGCTCCGCCGCACCGGTCATGGCGAGGAAGGTGAAGGCGATGCGCGAGGGGCGGCGACGGATATCAAGGGGGCTCGTTGCGATGATGGCACTGGCATGCCTCTTCGCCGGCGCCGGGCCGGCATTCGCCGCCAGCGGGGATGCCGGACCGCATCTGCCCGACTTTGTCGGTCGCGCCGTCGACGCGCTGGCAGGTGCCGTCTTCTACCAGGTCACGATCCTCGGCCAGCCGGTTGAGCTCATCGTGCTGTGGATGGCGGCGCCGATGATCTTCCTCACCTTCTATTTCGGCTTCATCAATCTGCGCGGTTTCCGGCGCGCCTTCGACATCCTCCGCGGTGTCTATCACGACCCCGAGGCGCCGGGCGAGGTGACCCAGTTCCAGGCCCTGTCGACGGCGCTCTCGGGCACCGTCGGGCTGGGCAACATCGCCGGCGTCGCCATCGCCATCGCGCTCGGCGGGCCGGGGGCGGCGCTGTGGATGTGGATCATCGGCTTTTTCGCCATGACGCTCAAATTCGCCGAGTGCACGCTGGGTGTGAAATACCGCAAGGAGCATGCCGACGGCACCGTTTCCGGCGGGCCGATGTATTATCTCGGGCGCGGTCTCGCCGCCCGCGGCTGGCCGCGCATCGGCGCCGTGCTCGCCTGGAGCTACGCCATCTTCGCCCTGCCCTCGCTCCTGCAGATCGCGCAGGTGAATCAGTCCTACAGCCAGCTCTCGGCGGTCACCGGGATCGAGGCCCCGTGGCTCTTCGGCATTCTCCTCGCCGCGCTCGTCGCGGTGGTCGTGCTCGGCGGCATCACCAAGATCGCCCGCGTCACCGTGCGTCTCGTGCCGCTCATGGCAGCGCTCTATATCGGCGCCGCACTCTTCATCCTCGGCGCCCACTGGAGCGCCATCGACGATGCCATCGCGCTCATCGTACGTGAGGCGTTCCGGCCCGAAGCGGGAATCGGCGCCGTCGTCGGTGCTTTCGTCTGGGGCATGCGCCGCGCCGTCTATTCGACCGAGGCCGGGCTCGGCTCGGCGACCATGGCGCACGCCGCGGCAAAGACCCGCGAGCCGGTCTCGGAAGGCATGGTGGCGCTCATGGAGCCTTTCATCGACACCGTCGTCATCTCGGCCATGACGGCGCTCGTCATCGTCGTCACCGGGGCCTACCGGGTGGAGGGCCTGACCGACATCCAGATGACCTCCTATGCCTTCAATTCGGTGATCGACGGCTTCGAC
The DNA here is from genome assembly GCA_003694205.1 of Alphaproteobacteria bacterium. Classification (GTDB taxonomy): domain Bacteria; phylum Pseudomonadota; class Alphaproteobacteria; order Sphingomonadales; family Rhodothalassiaceae; genus J134. Next base: position 4,190 of record RFKS01000203.1, read on the forward strand.
ATCGTACTCGCGATCGCGGTGCTGCTCTTCGCCTATTCGACGATCATCTCATGGGGCTACTATTCCTCGAAGGTATGGACATTCGTCTTCGGCTTCTCGCGCCGCAGCCAGACCATCTTCAAGATCACCTATATCGTCGCGCTCGTCCCCGGCGCTGCCTTCACCATGCGCCAGGTGTTCGACATCATGGACAGCTTCTTCTTCCTCATGGCGGTGCCGAACATCATCGGCATCTATCTCATGGCGGGCGAAATCAGGCGCGACACGAGGAGCTATCTCGCACGGCTGAGGAGTGGTGAGATCCGGCCGGTCGCCGAGACCATGGCCGCCGCCGCGGAGTGACGCCTGGCCAAGGAAGGAGCACATGCCATGTCCAGACCCGTCTGCGCGATCCTTGGCGTCGGCCCCGGAAACGGACTCGCGCTGGCACGCCGCTTTGCCGCCGGCGGCTACGAGATCGCCCTGCTTTCGCGCAATGAGGACAAGCTCGCGCATTACGCCGCACAGCTCGGTGGGGCGGCGACCTTCGTCTGCGACGCGCGCGATCCGGGCTCGGTGAAGAGCGCCTTCGCCGCCGTCGCCGAACGTCTGGGGCCGGTCAAGGTGCTCTGCCACAATGCCGGCGCGGGAAGCTGGGCCGTTCCCGAGGAGACCACGGTCCCGGACATGGAAGCGAGCTTCCGCACCAATGCGCTCGGCCTCCTCGTCGCCGCGCAGGCGGTGTTTCCCGGCATGATCGAGACCGGTGGCGGCGCGATCATGGTGACCGGGGCCACCGCGAGCCGGCGCGGTGGCCCGAAGACCACGGCATTTGCCGCCGCCAAGGCGGCGCAGCGCTCGCTGGCGCAATCGCTTGCCCGTCACTGGGGCCCCAAGGGCATTCATGTCGCGCTGTTCATCATCGACGGCGTGATCGATCTGCCGCGTACGCGCAAGATGCTGCCCGACAAGCCCGACACCTTTTTCCTCAAGCCCGACGACATCGCCGACACCGTCTTTCATGTCGCGCAACAGCCGAAATCGGCCTGGACCTTCGAACTCGACCTCAGGCCCTTCGTCGAGAAATGGTGAAATAAAGGCCGAACATGTGGCGGCTCGCGCAAGCCTCTTCAAGACCAGCGCGGCTTGGAGGTGCGTGCGGGCGGTGATGCCAGTCAAAGGCTCCTCGGCCACACTTGCGGGTCGCGCCGAATTGCCCCATATACTATAGACCAGTCTAAGACTAGGCGGAACAGGCCCATGGACCGTGTCGGATCCTATGAAGCGAAGACCCGACTTGCCGCGCTGCTCAAGCGCGTCGAGGCGGGCGAGACCATCGAGATCACGCGCAATGGTCGACCCGTGGCAAAGCTTGTTCCTGCGGACCCCCGGCGCCAGGAAGCGACCCGCCGGGCGCTCGACCGCCTGCGCAACCTGAGGCGCCATACACGGCTCGGGCCTGCGACACGTCTTCGCGATCTGATCGAGGACGGGCGGCGGCACTGATGGCGGATTTCGTTCTCGACGCGTCAGTGGCCCTGGCCTGGCTGTTCGAGGACGAGATCGACACCTATGCGGAAGAGGTCGAGAGATGCTTGCGCGAGGGGCGATTCGCCGCCGTGCCGACATTGTGGCATTATGAAATCGTCAACGCCATCCTGAGTGCGGAGCGTCGTCGACGTCTGACATCGGAGCAGGCCGATCTCGCCTGTGCGGCACTCGGCGCCTTGCCACTCGAAATCGATCCGCATCCGCTCAACGGCGCGGCGCTGCTTGCGCTTGGGCGTCGGGCGCAACTCAGCGCCTATGATGCGGCCTATCTCGAGCTGTCACAGCGTCTGTGCGTACCATTGGCGACGCGAGACCGACGCTTGTCCACGGCCGCCGAAGCCGTTGCAGTGCCGCTCTTTCGCCCCTGACCTTCAACTCGCCCGGAGGCCCTCGACCGCCTTGAAG
>RFKS01000204.1 GCA_003694205.1 Alphaproteobacteria bacterium
ATGCCGATCAGCGTCACCAGCAGGGTGGCGATGGCAAATCCGGTATCGCCGATCCAGCCGAGGACCGCCGGAACGAGCAGGATGGCGAGAAGCGAGCCCCAGCTTCCCGGCGCGAAGGGCAGGCGGCCAATGCCGCCGAGCGTCGCGAGGGCGGTGGCGAGGGCGTTCATGGAAGCTCTCCCGGCAGACGGACGGTGGCGACGGCCTGGGCCGCGATGCCCTCGCCGCGGCCCGCAAAGCCGAGGCGCTCGGTGGTCGTCGCCTTGACCGAAACCCGATCCAGGGCGATGCCTAGCAGGTCGGCAATGCGCGCCCGCATGGCCGCGCGGTGGGGGCCAATCCTCGGCGCCTCGCAAATGAGCGTGAGGTCGCAGTGCAGGATCACGCCACCCCGGTCGCGCAGGAGTCGCGCCGCATGGGCGAGAAAGAGATGCGAAGGTGCATCGCGCCAGCGGGCTTCGCTCGGCGGGAAGTGATCGCCAATGTCACCGGCCGCAAGACAGCCAAGCAGGGCATCGGTGAGCGCGTGGAGACCGGCATCGGCATCGGAATGGCCACTCAGTCCGGCCTCGTGCGGGATCTGCACGCCACACAGCCAGACGTAATCCCCGGGCTCGAAGCGGTGGACGTCGAAGCCGAAACCGGTCCGCACATCCACGGCCGGTGCTCCGGCGATCCGCCCCTGCGCGCGTGCGAAATCGGCCGCGGTCGTGAGCTTGACATTCTCCTCCGCGCCGGCGACGCAGCGCACCGGCAGTCCCGCCCCCTCGGCGACCGCCGCATCGTCGGTGAGATCGGTGCGAGCGGCCGCGGCCCGGTGGGCCGCAAGAATGGCGGGGAAGGGAAATCCCTGCGGTGTCTGCGCGCGTCGCAGATCGTCGCGTGGCATGGTCGTCACCACCCGCCCGTCCGCGACCCGTTTCAGCGTGTCGCTGACCGGCAGGGCCGGGATCGCACCGTGACCATCGTCGACCGCGTCAAGCACGCGATCGACGAGCGCCGCCGGCACGAAACAGCGCGCGGCGTCATGGATGAGCACGATATCGGGCCGGGGCTCTGTGCTGGCCAGCGCCTCGAGCCCGGCACGCACCGACTCCTGTCGCGTCGCACCGCCGGCTACGGGCGCGGCAAGATCGAGGCCCGCGACGGCGGCATCATAGAGCGACCGGTCGTCGGGATGAATGACGACGCGCACCCCGTCGATGCGCGGATGCTGCAGGAGCGCGGTGACGGTGCGTTCGAGGACCATGCGGTCGCCGATGGTGCGATACTGTTTGGGAAGGCCGCCACCGGCCCGGATACCGCGGCCGGCCGCGACCACGAGGGCCATCACCCGTCGCGCGTCTGTTGCATTGGAGGCAGGGTCTGCCATATAGATTGCTCAATCTTTGGGCAGTCAGCGCCGAAACGGAACGTCGAGCGAGGAGCCGCGCCGCATGTCGCGACTTGCGTCATCTATAGCCATTGGTCCGGTCGAGATCAAAGACCCGGTGATCCTCGCCCCCATGTCAGGGGTCACCGACCAGCCGTTTCGCCGGCTGGTCAAGCGTTTCGGCACGCCACTTGTGATCACCGAGATGATCGCCTCGGAGGCGATGATCCGCAAAACGCGCGAATCCTTCCTCAAGGCGAAAGCCGACCTCGATGAGCATCCGGTGGCGGTGCAGCTTGCCGGCTGCCGACCGGAAGCGATGGCCGAGGCGGCACGGCTCAACGAGGAGCTCGGCGCCGATATCATCGACATCAACATGGGCTGCCCGGTGAAGAAGGTGGTGAACGGCGAGGCCGGGTCGGCCCTGATGCGCGACCTCGACCACGCAGCGCGCATCATCGAGGCGACGGTCAAGGCCGTCTCGATCCCGGTCACCCTCAAGATGCGCACTGGCTGGGACCACGCCAGCCGCAACGCGCCCGAACTTGCGCGCATTGCGGAGTCACTAGGGGTGCGGATGATCACCGTGCACGGGCGCACGCGCTGCCAGCTTTACAACGGTCGCGCCGACTGGGCCTTTGTGCGCCGCGTCCGCGAGGCGGTCTCGCTGCCGCTCCTGGTCAATGGCGACATCATTTGCGAGGAGGATGCGGCGCGCGCGCTTGCGCTTTCGCACGCCGATGGCGTGATGATCGGACGCGGAGCATATGGCCGCCCCTGGTTCATCCGTCAGGTGCAGCATTTCCTCAAGACCGGCGAGAAGCTGCCGGCACCGCCTCTCGAAGCGCAGGCGGCACTCGTGCTCGAGCATTTCGACGCCATGGTTGCGCACTATGGTGCGACCACGGGCGTGCGCATGGCGCGCAAGCATGTCGGCTGGTACACGAAGGGGCTGCCGGGATCGGCGGAATTCCGCAACCGCTACAACCGCATCGTCGACCCGGCCGAGGCGCGCGACGCGATCGCAACCTTCTACGCGCCGCTGATCGTGCGGCGCGCGGCATGAGCGGCTGAAGGTGGACGCGCGTCCACCATTCACTCCGCCGCCACCGGCACTCGCGCGGCAGCTTCTCGCCGGCCTGCCGCAAGCGGTCCTTCTGATCGACGCAAATGGCACCATCGCCTATGCGAATACGGCCGCCGAAACGGCCACCGGGCGCAGCGCGGCACAACTTGCGGGCACACCCATCGCCGAGCTCTTTGCCGGCAGCTCCGAACTGTTGGCGCTGCTCGAAAGGGCCGCGCGCGAGGAGGCGGCGGTCGTTGGCCGCGACATGAAATTCACCGCTCCCGCTGCTATTCGCCGCGTCGACATGCATGCGCTGCCGCTGGCCGAACGCCCCGGCGACATCCTCATCG
>RFKS01000024.1 GCA_003694205.1 Alphaproteobacteria bacterium
GCATTCGACCGGCATCCCCGACATCACCGTCTTCTTCGAGGCCACCGGCCCCTTGCGGCGGCTTGCCTACATGAATCCGCTGATGCGGTGGCTCTTCTCCACCGCGCCCGGACAGGCCTATCTCAAGCGACAGGTCGACAAGCGGCCGCCGGGCCCGAGTGAGGAGGACAGAAAGCGCGGCTACGCCGAGCTTCTCGGCGTCGCGCGCAACGGACGGGGCGAGGAAAAGCGCGCGCTTCTGCGCACGCCGGAGGGCTATTCACTGACCGCGATGACGACGCTCGAGATCGTCCGCCGCATCGGGGAGGGGGCGGCAAGGCCGGGCTTCCAGACGCCCTCGCGCCTCTTCGGGCCGGAATTCATTCTCGAATTCGAGGGCTGCACGCGCACCGATCTCGATTGATTGCCGGTGCGCCAGAGACAGGACGGGGAGGATCATCATGATTAGGCATATCGGACTGGCAACGGCTTGCGCGCTTCTGCTCGCCGGCTGTGACGGAGCAAAGGCGCCCGATGAGACGGCCGCTCCGGGTGACTGGCCCTATGCGCAGGACATCCCGCAGCCGGAATCGGTGACGCCGGGGCTCGCCGGGGAGAGCCCGGTCGACATCGTGCGCTTTCTCATGGTGCGCGGCATCCGCGGCGCTTCGCTCGCGCCGGACGGCCGGCACCTCGCCTATCTCGACACGGTGACCGGCAAGCCGCAATTGTGGATCGTCGATGCCGCGGGTGGCTGGCCACAGCAGCTCACCTTCGGTGCCGCGGTCACCTTCTATCGCTGGCTGCCCGACGGGTCCGGGCTCCTTTATGCCGCCGATCGCGAGGGCAATGAGCGTGAAGCCTATTGGGTGATTAGCGCCGACGGCCGGCACGAGCGGCAGGTGCTCGATTACGCGGACGCCTTCCGCGCCTTCGGCGATTTCAATGAAGACGGCAGCCGCTTCGTCTACTCCTCGACGAAACGCAACGGGCGCGATTTCGACGTCTATGTCGCGGACACCGCAAGCGGTGAGACGCGTCTCGTACATGAGGGGCATTTCGGCTATTTCGCCCGCGACTGGCAGCCGGGCGGCAGCCATGTGCTGGTCAGCGAGACCCGCGGCGAGGACGGCAACGACCTGCATCTCCTCGATGTCGAGACGGGTGATTTCGAGACCCTGTTCGCGCCCGAGGTCTCGGCCTATTACGGTGACTTCGCCTGGGCGCCGGACGGCGCCGGCTTCTATCTCGTCACCGATCAGGATCGTGAATTCAGGGCGCTTGCCCACTATGACCTCGCCGCACGCACACTCGAGATCATCGAGGCGCCCGAGCATGATGTCGACGATCTCGCGCTTTCGGGTGACGGCCGTTATCTCGTCTGGACGACCAACGAGGGCGGCTATTCGGTGCTGCACGGGCGCGATCTCAAAAGCGGGACGGCACTGACGCCACCCGACCTGCCGCCGGGGATCTACGGCGTCCGATTCGCCACCGCTGCGCCGCGGCTCGTGATCTCGGTCAACGGGCCGCAGGTGGCGGGTGACGTCTATGTCTGGGACCTCGAGAGCGGAACTCTGACGCGCCCTGCCGCAGCGACGATGGCCGGCATCGATCCCGATCGCCTGGTGGTGCCGGAATCGCTCTTCTTCCCGGCCCGCGACGGCGTGACGCTGCACGGGCTCCTGTATCTGCCGAAGGAGACGGTCGGCGCGGAGAAGCCGCCGGTCGTGGTCTCGGTCCATGGCGGCCCGACGGCGCAGGCGCGGCCCGGTTTTCGCGCAGTGACGCAATATCTCGTCGGGCGTGGCATCGCCGTTCTCGATGTCAACGTCCGCGGTTCGACCGGCTTCGGCAAGACCTATGCCCGGCTCGACAACCAGCGCCTGCGGCCCAATGCTGTGCGCGATCTCGTCGACGCGCTGGCCTTTCTCGGGCGTGATGGACGTGTCGACGCGGATCGTGCTGCGGTGATGGGCGGCTCCTATGGCGGCTATATGGTGAACGCGGTGCTCGGCAGCTATCCCGACGCCTTCGATGCCGGAGTCTCCTTCGTCGGGGTCTCGGACTGGGTGCGCGCCCTCGAGGAAGCCTCACCGGCACTCAAGGCGTCGGACCGGCTCGAATATGGCGATATCACCGATCCCGACGACCGCGCCTTCTTCGCCGAGCTGTCGCCGATGGCGCGCGCCGATCGCATTCGGGCGCCAATGCTGGTCGAGCACGGGGCCAATGACCCGCGCGATCCGGTGACCGAATCCGACCGGCTGGTGAAGGCGGTGCGCGCGAACGGCGTGCCGGTCACCTATCTGCGCTTTCCCGACGAGGGTCACGGCGTGCGCAAGCTCGCCAATCGGGTGACGCTCTACCGCCGCGTCGCCGCCTTTCTCGAAGAGCAGCTGGGGGTCACATCGGAGCCGGAAGACTGACCGCTTTCGGGGCTATTCCGCTCGCGCTTCAAGGCGCCCCTTTTGGGCCTCTTCCGTGCGAGCGGCTTTTGGCAATGCGCCCGTTCGCCCTGGGCTCGTCGAAGGGCGGGTGGCTGGCGGCTCAGGCGGCCGCAAGCTCGTGCCGCAGGCGTTCGAGAATGATCTGGCGCGCGCGCTCGACAATCTCGTTCATCGACGGCGTGCTTGCGAACATGCGCGCTGCCCGCGCGCGCAGCTCATCCGCCGTCGGCAGGGCGGGGAGATGCACGCGTTCCGACAAGGCCCCGATCTCCTCACGGACCGTCTCGAGACCATGGTCGACGCCGGCCTGCCAGCGTTCGAGAAGCACAGACAGGTCGTGGCCGAGTTCGTCAACCGAGGCGTCGATACTGGCGCGCGTCGCCCGGAGGCGCTCGCGAAGCTCGGCGGCCATCGTCGCCACCGGAAAGCTTGCCGCCAGTTGCGCCGCAGCCTTTTCGACCACCGCGCGCCCGAGCCGCTGCTCGTTGCGCACGACGCTTGCCGGCGGGCGCTTGAGATCATGCACGAGGCCGACCGCGGCCAGTCCCTTGAGGATATAGTAGCTGATGTCGATCTCGTACCAGCGGAAGCCCTGGCAGGCGGCGCTTTGATAGTGGTGGTGGTTGTTGTGCCAGCCCTCGCCGAAGGTAAGAAGCGCGAGCCACCAGTTGTTGCGCGACTGATCGCCGGTCAGATAGCGCTTCTTGCCATAGACATGGGCGAGCGAATTGATCGAGAAGGTGGCGTGCCAAAGGGCCACCGTCGACCAGAAGAATCCGACCACGAGTCCGGACCAGCCGGCTGCGAGCCAGACCAGCGCCGCGAGCACGATGGCCGGCACATAGGGGTGCCGGTCGAGCCATAGGAGCTCGGGATACTTCGCGAGATCGGGAACCGCGTCGATGTCCGTCTTCTGATGCCGGTCGGAAAAGATCCAGCCCATGTGCGAATAGAGGAAGCTGCGTCGGACCGGCGAATGAACGTCCTCGTCGGTGTCGGAATACCGGTGATGATGACGGTGCGTCGCCGCCCACCAAAGGACGCCGCGCTGCGCCGAGCTCTGCGCCAGAAA
>RFKS01000205.1 GCA_003694205.1 Alphaproteobacteria bacterium
GCGCACCTGTCCGGCCTGCCGCGGCGCCGGCCGGGTGATCGCCGATCCCTGCCGCCGCTGCCAGGGCAGCGGCCGCGTCGAGAAGACGAAGCGGCTCACGGTCCAGATCCCGCCGGGGGTCGAGGACGGCACCCGAATCCGCCTTGCGGGCGAAGGCGAGGCCGGCCTGCGCGGCGGTCCGCCGGGGGATCTCTACATCTTTCTGGCGCTGCGGCCGCATCGCCTGTTCGAACGACGCGGCAGCACGCTCTTTTGCGAGGTGCCGCTGCCGATGACCACGGCCATTCTCGGTGGCGAGATCGAGGTGCCGACGCTCGACGGCAAGCGCGTGAAGCTGCGCATTCCCGAAGGGACGCAGACCGGGCGGCAATTCCGCCTGCGCGGCAAGGGCATGCCCGAGCTCAACGGATCGCGCGTCGGCGATATGGTAATCGAGACCCGCGTCGAGACGCCGGTCAATCTGACCAGGGATCAGAAGGAGCGGATCCGTGCGCTCGCCGAGGAGCTCGGTGAGGACACCGCGCCCGAGAGCCGGAGCTTCTTTGCCAAGGTGCGCGAAATCTGGGACGAATTGCGCGATTAGCGCACAGATATCATCCTCGCCGGCGCGCCAGACCGAGCGGGACTTGCGCGACGCCTTGTGACACCGACCCCGCTTCCGCTACATAGCGGCAGGACTGCGATCCGGGAACGGGCAGCGGGGTGGTGCAAGATGTCGGACATCGTGGCAATCGGCGTGACGGGCGCCGCCGGGCGCATGGGCCGGAGCGTCATCCAGGCGGTTCTCGCTGATCCGCGGGCGCGGCTCGCCGGTGGTTGCGAGGCGCCCGGGCACCCCGCCGTCGGTACGCCGATCCGCGATCCCGGGAGTGGACAGACGACGGGCCTCGACATCAACGCAACTCCGGAGTCCCTGTTTGCTGCCAGCGACGTGGTGATCGACTTCACTGCGCCCGCCGCGAGCACGCGCCATGCGGCGCTCGCCGCCGAAACCGGCACCGCGCTTGTCATCGGCACCACCGGGCTCGGTCCGGCGGAGCAGGCGGCGATCGCGGCAGCGGCGGCGCGGGCGCCGATTCTCGTGGCGGCCAACTTCTCGCTCGGGATCAATCTTCTTCTTGCCCTCACCCGCCTTGCCGCGGCGCGGCTCGGCCCCGACTATGATCTCGAGGTCCTCGACTTTCATCACCGTCACAAGAAGGATGCGCCCTCGGGCACCGCGCTCGCGCTCCTGCGGGCGGCGGCAGAGGGTCGGGGTCTCGCTCCCGAGGCGGCGCTGGCGGCGCTTGCTGCCGACCGCGACGGCGTGCGCAAGCCCGGCGCCCTCGGTTTTGCCGTCCTGCGCGGCGGCGACGTCGTCGGCGAGCACAGCGTCATCCTCGCCGGCGAGGGCGAGCGCCTCGAGCTCACGCACCGAGCGAGCGACCGAACCGTCTTCGCCCGCGGCGCGCTTGCCGCCGCCAGATGGCTCGCGGGGCGTCCGCCGGGACTCTATTCGATGGCCGATGTGCTGGGGCTTGAGACCCTGGGCGGTTGACCGGTTTTCACCGCGTGCAGCGCCGCGCCGAGCGCTGCTGCGAAGTCGGCGCGTTCGGCGGGCGAGAGGAAGGCGCCGAGCTCGATACAGCGCCGCCGCTCGCACAGACGCACGGCGGGCGCCGGTTCCAATCGCACCCAATGCGGATTGAGCATCTCACGCCGCACCCGCCGCCGCCAATCGACCTGCACCACATCGAGGGCGTGCGGCGCAAGCCGCACCGTCTCGAAGGCGCGTGCGCGTGCATAGGACAGATGAAAGGCGCCATAGAGCAGTGCCGCATCGAGAAGAAAGAAGGCGGCAACGGGCGAGGCGCCGAGAAGGAAAAACCGTCCCGCCGCAAGCATACTGACAAGCGCCACCGCGATCATCAGCGTAAAGAATCCGCGGCCGCCGAGCGAACGGTGTGGGCGCAGGACCGCATCGAACCACAAGCGCGCGCCTGGCGGCGGGCCGACGAGGCGTGCCTCTTCGGGGCTGAGGTCAAGGAACGCCGGCTCGTGCATGGACAAATCCCTCGTCGCCTCGGTAGGTATAGCATATCCTGCCGCCGGAGAGCCCACCCGAGATGACCCCCGCCGAAGTCGAAGAGCTTTTCCGCCGCTTTGCGGCCGCCGATCCCGAGCCGAAAAGCGAGCTCGAATACAAGGACCCCTACACGCTTCTCGTCGCCGTCGTGCTCTCGGCGCAGGCCACCGATGCCGGTGTCAACAAGGCGACGCGCAAGCTCTTTGCCATCGCCGACACGCCGGAGAAGATGCTCGCATTGGGCCTCGACGGGATCCGCGAGCACATCAAGACGATCGGACTTTTCAACAGCAAGGCCAAACACATCTACGAGCTCTCGCGGATCCTGGTCGAGACATACGGCGGCAAGGTGCCGCGGGACCGCAAGGCCCTCGAATCGCTGCCCGGGGTCGGGCGCAAGACCGCGAACGTGGTCCTCAATGTCGCCTTCGGCGAGCCCACGATCGCCGTCGATACCCACATCTTCCGCGTTGCCAACCGGCTCGGTCTTGCGCCCGGCAAGACGCCGCGCGAGGTCGAGGACAAGCTCTTGCGGGTGGTGCCGCCGCGCTATCGCCGGCATGCGCATCACTGGCTGATCCTGCACGGTCGCTATGTCTGCAAGGCGCGCCGGCCGCTCTGCGACCGCTGTATCGTCGCCGATCTCTGTCCCTATCCCGGAAAATCCGCCTGAGGCAGAAGTGGCGCCAGCGGCCAATGCTCCTTGGGCACCAGGAGCGCAAGGCAATCGGCCGGCTCGAGGCGTTCTCCCGCCGGCGTCCGCGCCGCAAGGTGGCGGGCGACGAAACGCGCATCGCTTTCGTGCCGATAGAGGAAGACGTCGAGCACGCAGTGACCGTTGGCGAATTGCATCACCTGCACGCCGTCCTCTCGCCGCACCAGCACCGGATGTCCGAGGATCGCCTGCACCGCGGCGGCGTCCTTGCCGAGGACCAGCGCCGCCGTCGGCGGCACCGGTACCGGTGCCGGCGGTGGCGGTTCGGCTTCGGGCGCGGGCAGCGGTGCGGGCGGCGGCTGTGGCGGGACCGCCTCTCCACCCGGAAGGAGGGTGCAGCCGGCAAGAACACCGGCGAGCATCAGGAGCGTGGCGGGCCCTTTCATGGCGCGGGTGCCGCCCGGCGACGGGCGCCGTGAAAGAGATGCGTCATCATCGCCGCGCCGATGACCGGCGCCGCGAGATTGACGAGGGGCACCATGAACAGCGCCGCGATCACGATTCCGGCCATGAGGGTATCCCCCTTCCGCCCCCTGCGCCAGCGGGCCGCCTCGCGCAGCCCGCCATGGCGCACCGCGACCATCTCGTAATATTCGCGACCCATGAGATAGCCATTGATGCCGAGATAGAGGACGAGAGTGCCGAACCCGGTGAACAGCAGCACGAGATAGAACGGCAGGGCGAGAAGGTTGAACAGGATGACGAGCAGCGACAGCCGTACCGCCAGCCAGACCGCCTCGTACAGCGGCGAGTGCCGGCCGCCGCGGGCGTCGCCATAATGGGCGGCCTCGACGGCATCCACGATGCGGTCGAGAAAAAGGCTCATGACGCCCGTCATCACCGCCGGGAAGAGCAGCCACAGGGTGAGAAGGAAGAGAGGGAAGAGCGACAGGCCCGCCGCCCAGTCGATCGCGGTGTCGAGCCAGCCGATGCCGCTTTCCGGGATCAGCGGCACGAGGGCGAGAAGCAGGGCGAAGACGAGCAGGAAGACGAGCGCCGAGAGCACGAGGCCGAGCAGGAATACACGCCGGAAAGCGGGGTCACCGAGCTGTGCCAGCGCCAGTCGCAATGCCGAAAGGATGCTCACCGCCTCGTCCTTGCCGTCTCTGCCGCGCGATCGCGGGATGACCGCAGCATAGCGCCGGGTGCAGAAAAGTCATGCGCTTGTGGCCGCCACCGCGTTCGCTATACTCGCCGCCGAATTCGACCCCGGATAAACGAAAAAGGAGTGTTTCGTGGGCGACAAGCCGCTCGAACTCGTCGGCATCGGCAATGCCATCGTCGATGTCCTGAGCCGAACCGACGACGATTTTCTCAAGACCCATGGCGTCACCAAGGGCGCGATGACCCTGATCGATGCCGCGCGCGCCGAGGCGCTCTACGAGGCCATGGGCCCCGGGATCGAGGTCTCGGGCGGCTCGCTTGCCAATGCCACCGCCGGCTTTGCCGCGCTCGGCGGCCGCGCGGCCTATATCGGCAAGGTGAAGAACGACCAGCTCGGGCGCGTCTTCGCCCACGACCTCCGCTCGACGGGCGTCCGCTTCACGACGCCCATGGCAAACGACGGCGATGCCACCGCGCGCTGCCTCGTGCTGGTGACACCGGACGGACAGCGCAGCATGAACACCTATCTCGGTGCCTGCGTGCAGCTTTCGGAGGCCGATGTCGATCCCGATCTCATCGCGGCTGCGCGGGTGGTCTATCTCGAGGGCTATCTGTGGGATCCGCCCGAGGCCAAAAAGGCGTTCCGCAAGGCGATGGCACTGGCGCATGAAGGTGGTGGCGAGGTGGCGCTGACGCTCTCCGACGCCTTCTGTGTCGAGCGCTGGCGCAATGAATTCCGTGATCTCGTCGACCACCATGTCGACATCCTGTTCGCCAATGAGGCGGAACTGCTCTCGCTTTTCGAGACCGACGATTTCACGGCCGCCATCGCGGCACTCCACGGCCGGGTCAAGATCGCCGCGATCACCCGCTCGGAGCAGGGCTCGGTGATCCTGCACGACGGTGCCGCGCACGAGATCGCCGCCGAGCCGGTGGCCCGGGTCGTCGATGCTACCGGTGCCGGCGATCTTTATTCCGCGGGCTTTCTATATGGCTACACGCAGGGGCTCGACCTTCCCATGGCGGGGCGCATCGCCTCGATCTGCGCCGCGGAGGTGATTTCGCATTACGGCGCACGTCCCGAGAGCGATCTCCGGAACCTGGTCGAAAGGGCACTCGCGGCATGAGACAGGCGGTTCTCGCGTCCCTTTTGCTCATTGTGGCGATGATGGCAGTCGGCACCGCTCGGGCGCAGGCTCTCGGGGCGGGCGAATGCCGAATCCCCGAGGCGGAAAGGGAGCGGCTGCTGGCGCTCGATATCGAGGCCTTCGACCGCACCGCCAGTGGTGGCTGGCGGCCGTGGTTCGAGGCCGGATGCCTCGCCGACACGGCAGCACTCATCGAGGCCTATATGGCGGCCCACCCCGATCATGCAGGCAATGACCGCGAGCTCCATTTCCACGCCGCGCAGGTCCATGCCTTTCGCGGCGATTACGCGGCGGCGCGGGCGCATCTGCGCCACGCCAGCTATCCGGAAGACCGGAGAGATCCATCGCGGCCGGATGCGTGGAACGTCTATATGCGGGCGACCGATGCCTTTCTCGCCCGCGACCGGGACGCGCTCGCCGGTATCTACCGCCAGATGGGCGGCGAGGACGAAGGGGAGGCAGCGGCGGAGCCGCATTCGCTCTTCGGGCCGCCGCCGCGGCGGCGCAAGCGCATGCCCTATCTCGATGTGGTGCGCGGCCTTCTCGCCTGCTTCGACCGCCCCTATGGCGAGGCCTATGACGCAGCCTGCCGGGCGCAATAGGAAGATCAGGCGAAGGCGGGCAGCAGGAAAAGGCCGATGACGGCAAGAAAGCCGATCGCCCAGACGGCGGTGCGGCCATAGCCCCAGTCGTGGAGATAGGCCGGGTAGTAGACCAGCCGGGCGAGGATGAAGGTGACGGCCAGCCCGTCGCGCCAGAGAGGGTCGCTCGGCAGGATGTGGTTGAGAAGAACGGCGGCGGCGAAGGGCGCAAAAGCCTCCATCATGTTCTGATGCGCCGCCTGGGCCCGTGCCGCCTTTCCCTCGAGACGCGCCTGTTGCGCCCGCGGCTCGAGGATGTCGTAGCGCCCTTCGGCCCGGATCGCGCCGCGGATGGCACGCCCGCGCGGCAGATAGACGAGCAGGAAGGCGACAAGAAGCGTCCAGGCGGCGATGGTCATGACCCGGCTCCCAGATCCGCAGGTTGCTGTTTGTGGCCACATCGCATGGTGCCCACGGAGTGGGAGTATCGCCTCCTGCGGCCCTCATTGTAAATCAACAGAAGGTGGCCCATGCTGGCAACCATTCCGCGACGTCCGGTGGATTGGCGAAATCACACTCACGCGGAGCCGCGAAGGGCGCGGAGGTTAGGGACGGCATGCGGCAAGGGCTGGACGAGATTACCGGTGAGATCATCGATACCGCTGTGAAGCTGCATCGCGGGCTTGGTCCGGGACTGCTCGAATCGGTATATGAAGCGATCCTGGCGCGGGAGCTTGAGCGCCGCGGACTTCAGGTCGAGGCGCAAAAGCAGGTTTCCTTCGAGTATGAGGGTCTTTTTTTCGACAACGCATTTCGGGCGGATTTTCTGGTGGAGGCATGTGTCGTGGTGGAGATAAAGTCCGTCGAGCGCCTGCAACCGGTTCACCCGAAACAACTCCTGACATATTTGAGGCTTCTTCAACTTCCGGTCGGATTGCTGCTGAATTTTGGTGCACCGACGATGAAGGAAGGCTTGCGGCGAATCGTCAATGACCTCGACCCCTCCGCGTCTCCGCGTCTCCGCGTGAATCGACCCTGATTCAGGGTCGGCCCGTCCTCGTCAGCATCGGGCCGAGCGGCCGGCCGCCGAAGATGTGGACATGGAAGTGCGGCACCTCCTGATGCGCGTTCGCGCCGTGATTGGCGAGCAGGCGATAGCCCCCCTCCGCGACACCGAGTTTTTGCGCCACCGCCCGCACGGCGCGGAAGAAACCGGCAATCTCGTCGTCCGACGCTTTTTCCGCGAAATCGTCGAAGGAGATATATGCGCCTTTGGGGATCACCAGGACATGTACCGGCGCTTGCGGGTTGATGTCCGAAAAGGCGAGCGCGAACGCGTCCTCATAAAGGATGTCGGCCGGAATCTCGCGGCGCAGGATGCGCGCGAAGACATTGTCCGAATCATAGGCCATGCGTCTCTCCCCTTCTGGCCCGCATCCATGTCCGCGCCCTCAGGCCTCGGTATCGACTCGCTGCGGCGCGGCCTCGGTGCTGCCGTTCTTGGCCACCGTCACCATTGCCGGGCGCAGGAGACGGTCCTTGAGCACATATCCCGCCTGATAGACATCGACAACCGTACCCGCGGGCCGCTCCTCGGTTTCGACCTCCGCCATCGCCTGATGCAGATTGTGGTCGAACTTCTCGCCCTCGGGCACGATCTTGCGAATGCCGTGGCGTTCGAAGGCGGCGAGAAGCTCGCGCTCGGTCATCTCCACACCCTCGACGAAGGTCCTGAGCCGGGCGTCGGCACGCACCTCCTCGGGTACCGCCTCGAGGGCCCGTCGCAGATTGTCGGCCACCGTCAGAAGGTCGCGGGCAAAGGCAGCGATGCCATAGGCCGCGATGTCCTTCTTCTCGCGCTCGGTACGGCGCAGCACATTCTCCACCTCGGCATGCGCCCGCAGGGCTTGGTCGCGCAGCTTCTCGATCTCCGCCTCGAGTTCGTCGATGCGCGCGAGCGCTGTCTCGAGCCCCTCGGCTGCGGCCACGCCTTCCGCCGGTGCCCTCTCTCCACCCGTCCTGTCGGCCGCGCCTTCCTCCGGCGTCTGACCATTCGTCGTCTTCCTTTCCTCGTCCGATCCGCTCATGGCGTCCGTCCGCCTCCTGCCTGTCGTGATGATTCCTGCCTCGTGGGCCGCTCAGAGAAGGCTGCCCACTACGCGCGCGGTATAATCGACCATCGGGATGATGCGCCCGTAATTGATCCGTGTCGGACCGATGACGCCAATCACTCCGACGATCTTGCCGCCGCCCTTCATATAGGGCGAAACGATGAGAGAGCTACCCGAAAGCGAAAAAAGCTTGTTCTCCGAGCCGATGAAGATTTTCACACCCTCCGCGGTGCGCGCCGATTCGAGGAGACGCACGAGGCCCTCCTTGGTCTCGAGATCGTCGAACAGACGACGAATGCGATCGAGCTCCTCGAGCGCATGCACATCCTCGAGAAGGTTGGCCCGACCGCGGATGATGAGCGACGGGGCGCCGCCGCCCGACCAGGTGGCGAGCCCCTCCTCGACCAGCTTCGCGCTCAGGGCATCGAGCTCGGCGCGCTGCTCCTTGAGCTCGGTTTCGATGATCCCGCGCGCCTCCTCGAAAGTGCGGTTTTGAAAGCGCGCATTCAAATAGTTCGTCGCCCGTGTCAGCGACGCCGCCGGCAGGCCCGGCGGCAGGTCTATGACGCGGTTCTCGACCGTGCCCTCTTCGGTGACGATGACGACGAGCGCCCGCTCGGGCGAGATGGCGACGAATTCGATGTGTTTGACCGGCGCCTCGGCCTTTGGCGCCATGACCAGCCCGGCACACTGGCAAAGGCCCGAAAGGAGCTCGCTCGCCTCCTCGAGCACCTCGTCGCGATGCCGGCCCTTGGCGGCGCAGCGGGCGTCGATCTGCGCCCGTTCCTCCTCGCTGAGATCGCCGACCTCAAGCAGGCCGTCAACGAAAAGCCGCAGGCCAAGCTCGGTCGGGATGCGCCCCGCCGAGGTGTGCGGCGAATAGATGAGGCCGCTCTCCTCGAGATCGGCCATGACATTGCGGATCGATGCCGGCGACAGCTCTACGCCGGGCTGCCGCGACACCGTCCGCGAGCCCACCGGCTCGCCACGCGCAAGATAGGTCTCGACGATCGACCGGAAGATCGTCCGCGACCGCTCATCCAGACTCTCGATCGCCACCGTCATGATTTCATCCACCCTGCTGCCGCAAAGATTTAGGAAGCCCTCTTCCTCGCGTCAATCGCCGCGCGGCGGGACTTTACGCCGGCCGTTCGGAAGGCTAGGTGTGGCAGCGCGACAGCCTGTCCTTCAGGAACAAGGGAGATCGATCTCATGCGCCCCTCCGGCCGCGCCCCCGATGAATTGCGTCCCGTGAGCCTCGAGCGCGGGGTGGCCAAGCATGCCGAAGGCTCCTGCCTCGTCAAATTCGGCGACACGCATGTCCTGTGCACGGCATCGCTCGAGACACGGACACCGCCCTGGCTCCGCGACAGCGGCCGCGGCTGGGTGACGGCGGAATACGGCATGCTGCCGCGGGCGACGCACAGCCGGACCGATCGCGAGGCGGCGCGCGGCAGGCAAAGCGGCCGGACGCAGGAGATCCAGCGTCTCATCGGGCGCTCGCTGCGCGCGGTCACCGAACTCGAACGGCTTGGCGAACGGCAGATCCGCATCGACTGCGATGTGTTGCAGGCGGACGGTGGCACGCGCACCGCTGCCATCTCGGGCGCATTCGTCGCCCTCGTCGACGCGCTGCGGTTCCTGCGCGATGGTGGCCTCATCGAGACCCTGCCCATTCGCGAACCGGTGGCCGCGGTGTCGTGCGGCATCGTCGACGGGACGCCATTGCTCGATCTCGACTATGAGGAGGACAGCCGCGCCGCTACGGATGCCAATTTCGTGCTCACCGCCTCGGGTCGTATCGTCGAGATACAGGCGACCGCCGAGGAGGAGGCCTTCTCCGAAGAGGAGCTGATGCGTCTCATGCGTCTCGCGCGCATTGGCTGCGAGGCGATCATCGCCGAGCAAAAGCGCGTCCTCGGCCTGCACTGAGAGGACCCTGGCCGTGAGCACGAATCCGGCACCTCCCCGCCGCTTCACCGGCGAGCGGCTCGTCATCGCCAGTCACAATGCGGGCAAGGTACGGGAGATCGCGGCCCTCATCGCCCCTTTTGGCGTGACGGCGGTGTCCGCCGCCGAGCTCGGGCTCGACGAGCCCGAGGA
>RFKS01000206.1 GCA_003694205.1 Alphaproteobacteria bacterium
GCGTTTCCTCGGGCTTTCGGACGACGACGCCATCGAGATGGCAGCGGAGCCGAAATTCGACGGCCTGTCGCTGGCGCTGCATTATGAAAACGGCACCCTCCGCGCCGCCGCCACCCGCGGCGACGGCTATGAGGGCGAGGACGTGACCCGCAATGCGTTGACGATTTCCTCCATCCCGCAGCGTCTGGAGGGGGAGCGTATTCCCGATGTGCTCGAGGTCCGCGGCGAGGTGCTGATGCTGAAGAGGGACTTTCTCGCCCTCAACGAACGCCAGCAGGCCGAGGGCAAACCGCCGTTCGCCAATCCGCGCAACGCCGCCGCCGGATCGCTGCGCCAGCTCGACCCGGCGGTGACGGCATCGCGCCCGCTGCAATTCTCGGCCTGGGGCTGGGGCCGGGCCAGTGCCTGGCCTTTCGATACCCAGGCCGAATCGATGGCCGCCATCGAGTCTTGGGGCCTGCCGGTCCACGGGCGGCCCGAGCTCTGTCCCGATCTCGACACCATGATCACCTATTTCCGGCGCCTCGAGGCCGAGCGGGCGACGCTCGATTTCGACATCGATGGCGTCGTCTTCAAGGTCAACCGGCTCGACTGGCAACGCCGGCTCGGCGAGGTGACACGCGTGCCGCGCTGGGCCATCGCCCGCAAGTTTCCCGCCGAGCAGGCGGAAACCATCCTGCGCGCCATCGAGATCCAGGTCGGCCGCACCGGTGCCCTGACACCGGTCGCGAAGCTCGAACCGGTGACCGTCGGCGGCGTCGTGGTGCAGAATGCAAGCCTGCACAATCGCGATGAGATTGCACGGCTCGATGCCCGCATCGGCGACCATGTGATCGTCGAGCGCGCCGGCGACGTGATCCCGCACATCGTCCGCGTGCTCAAGGAGAAGAGGCCGCCCGGCACCCGGCCCTACGACTTTCCCGACCATTGCCCGGTCTGCGGCGCCGAGGCTCGGCCCGACGGCGTCATCATCCGCTGCACCGGCGGCCTCACCTGCCCGGCGCAGCGTGTCGAACGTCTGCGCCACTTCGTGTCGCGCGACGCGTTCGATATCGAAGGTCTGGGCGAGCAACAGATCAAGACCCTCTTCGACCGCGGCGCGATCAGGAGCCCCGCCGACATCTTCACGCTTGCCAAGCGCAATGACGAGATCCATCTCGAGACCTGGGAGGGATGGGGCGAGAAGTCCGTCGCCAATCTGTTTGCCGCCATCGATGCGCGGCGCCGTATCGGCCTCGAGCGCTTCCTCCATGCGCTCGGCATTCGCCATGTCGGGCAGGTAACGGCGAAGCTGCTGGCCCGCACCTATCACAGCATCGACACCTTTCTCGCACTCGTGGAAAGGGATAACCCCGAGTCGGCGGTGAGCGAGCTCGCGACCATCGAGGGCATCGGCGAGGTGGTGGCGCGTGCCATCGTCGATTTCTTCGCCGAGCCGCACAATCGCGAGGTCGTTCATGATCTTCTCCGCGAGGTCGAGGTGCTGCCGGCCGAAGAGCCGGAGAGCGACAGCCCGATCGCCGGCAAGACGATCGTCTTCACCGGCACGCTCGAACGCATGACGCGCGCCGAGGCGAAGGCCCGTGCCGAGGCGCTCGGGGCGAAGGTCTCGGGCTCGGTGTCGAAACGCACCGATCTCGTCGTCGCGGGGCCGGGCGCCGGCTCCAAGCTCAAGACGGCCCGCGAGCTCGGCGTCACCGTGCTCGACGAGGAGGGCTGGCTGCGCCTCGTGGGGGATGCCTCCGCTACCTGATCCCCGCGTCCGAGGCCGAGCCATGCATGAAACGCATGGCTCCATTTCGCCCTGCAACGCTACTCCAGCAGCCGTCGCATCCCATATTGTGCATTGCAACAATGTCGCGTCACGACGAGCGAGAGAAAGGAGTAAATGTGTTGAAAAAGATCCGGAACACCGCCGCGCTTGCCTTCGACGGACTGTTCGGCCCGCGCTTCGACTATTTCGACCTTTTGCGCAGCATGGGCCGCGTGCCCGAGGATCTCGACCGCTATGTCGATTATGACCTCGTGATCCGCAAGCCGGCACAAACGGGCGCCGCGGTGGCCCGCGCCGCCTGACGTCGCATCCCGATCCCCCGCGATCGGCAAGCCACTCGCCCCACCGGTCCGCCGGCGGGGCGATTATCTTTCTGCCGCCGGCGCGATCGACGATTCCAGCCGATAGATGCGATCGCCGAAAGGCGAATCATCGCCGTTCGCCGCATTGGCCCACAGGATGATGCGGATCGTGCCGGCGATCGCCTCGGGTGCCTGCCAGGCGAGACACCAGTCGACCCCACCCCCGCCCTCAACACCGCTGCCGGCCGCCGTCGAGCGCGCCTTCGCCGCCAGCGCCTCGCTCCGGTCATCACAGGCGGCAAGGGTGCCGGCCGCGCCCCTTTCCGCGCGCAGGGCGAGAAGATAGCCGGCCCGGCGCATGCCGGGATCGGTGAGCCGGACATGGAAGCGATGGCGTTCACCCGGCGTCACCCGCTGCGGCAGGCCGACGATCCGCAGGGCTGAGTCCCCGACCAGCGGACCGCCGTCGCTGTGGCAGGCGGTGCAGCCCGCCACATCCTCGGCCGCCTCCCAGGGTGGCCCGTCGGGATAGGCCGCCGCCGGCCCTGCGGGGGCCAGCACAAGGAGAAGTGCCGCCAGGCTGCGGCTCATCAAGGTGCCATCACCTGTGCGCGGCCGATGGTATTGGCGTCGGTTCCGAACCAGACGGTGCCCGTCGGCGCGTGATAATGCATGTGCCGCACGGCCCCGCCGCCGCTCGCGATCGGCGTGATCGAGAAGAATTTCTTCTGCGTCGGGTCGAAACCGACGAAGAGGTTGGGATCGACCCCGGTCTCGACGAACCAGATTCGCCCGGCCGCATCGTGTGCCATGCCATAGGGCCGCGCGCCGGCGCCGGACGGCATCGCCCATTCCTCGACCTCCGCGGTCTGCGGATCATAGTGCCCGAGCATGCCGCGCGCATAGTCGACATAATAGATCTGTCCGTCGTCCAGCACCTCGAGCCGCCGCGGCCGCGCCCCGGTGTCCGGCAGCGAATGCTCGGTGAGGAGCAGGGTTTCGGGGTCGATCGAGGCCAGTTTGCTGGTGCCGAACAGCGCCACCCACACCGTGCCGTCGGGCCCGATCTTGATCCCATAGGGCCGGGCCCGCAGCGTCGGCACGTGAATGAGATCGACCGCGCGGTCGGAAAGGCGCAGCCGCCCCACCATGTTCGCCCCCTGCAGGGTGAACCAGATATGCCGCTCGCCGGCGTCGAAAACGAGCGTGTGCGGATCGCGCGCCGCCGGGTCGGGCATGGGGATATGCTCGATCTCGTCGGTCCTGGGATCATAGCGGCCGATATAGCCCTTGAGATTGCCCGCATACCAGACGATCCCGTCCGCACCGACGATCAGATTGTGCGGCCCCGGACGATCGGGCAGCTCGCGGCGGAAGAAGGTGCCGGTCTCCGGATCGAGGCGCCCGAGATAATGCCCGCGCTGCCCGGCGAACCACACCTCCCGCGCCGAGACGGCGAAGGGGTCGCGCGGGCGGCTGTCGGGATAGGGGACGTTCCACTCGGCAATCTCGACCGGCGCCAGGGTCTCCGCAGCGTGCGCCGGGATGACGGCCGCGACAGCCGCGAGAATGATCGCAAAGGGCGCAAATGACCGTATCATGGCCTCCCTCCCTGATGGCTTTCTCAAGATACGCGCGCCGCCCGCTGCCCCCTGCGCGCCCTCAAAGGCCGGCGATCACGGCGTCATAGAAAAGCGCGCCGATGGCACCGCCGATGAGCGGGCCGATGACAGGCACCCAGGCATAGCCCCAGTCGGAATGCCCCTTGCCGGCAATCGGCAGCAGTGCATGCGCCAGCCGCGGCGCCAGATCGCGCGCCGGATTGATGGCATATCCCGTCGGCCCGCCGAGCGAGAGCCCGATGCCGAAGACCAGCAGGCCGACAAGATAGGGGCCAAGTCCGGCACCGATTCCGTTGTTGGCGTGAAAGATGCCGAGCACGCCAACGAGCAGCACCGCAGTGCCGATGATCTCCACCAGCAGATTCGCGCCCGGCGAGCGGATCGCCGGCGCGGTGCAGAAAATGGCCCGCTTTGCCTCGGCATCGCCGGTCTCGCGCCAGTGTGGCAGATAGGCGAGCCAGACCAACACGGCACCGACGAAACCACCGAGAAACTGCCCGCCGAGATAGGCCGGCACCAGTGCCGGCGATACCGTCCCGAGGAGCGCGAAGGACAGTGTCACCGCGGGATTGATATGGGCGCCCGAAACCCAGCCCGCGACATAGACGGCTATCGCCACCGCGACGCCCCAGCCGGCGGTAATGACGATCCAGCCCCCGCCCTCCCCCTTCGAGCGCGCGAGCAGCACATTGGCGACGACGCCGTCGCCGAGCAGCACGAGAAGCAACGTGCCCGTAAACTCCCCGATGAAGGCGTTCATTGCGGTCATTTCCCTCTCCCCTTGGCCGCATTCTTTGCCGTGCCCTTTGGCGACGGCGATTGAACCATGATTCCCGCCGCGCGAACAGATGATTGACCGCGCCTGCGCCGGAGTGGGAAGATGCGACGCGAGGGGAAAGACATCGGAGTTGCCATGCGCTGGAAGCTCGAGGACGGAACACCGGTGACGCCGGAGGATCTCGCCGAAGAGATCACGCGCGTGCCGCGCACGCGTTTCTGGCACCTCAGTCACATGGTCTTCCTGTGGCCGGAGGACGCCAACCCCGAGGACATGAGCGGCGCGCCGGGCGGCTTTTCCGACGGATTCGTGCTCGAGCTCGTCGCCCCGGAGGGCACCGTGGAATGGCTCATCCAGCCGGTCGAGAGCGACGCGCAGGAACGCATCACCGGCGAGGCCCCGGTCGGCCGCAAGGCGGTTTTCGCCGCCTTCGCCGAGCTCGAGCGCCTGGTGCGCGATCGTAAGGCGCAGCAAAAGGCATAGGCGAGCGCGCTTACAGACGCCCGGCAAGGCGGCCGCGCCATGCTCAGAAGTCAGGCCGCGACGGGCGGCCCGGGCTCACTTGAACTCGATATTGACGATCTCGAAGTATTTCTCGCCGGAGGGCGTGATCACCTCGACCTCCTCGCGCAGCCGGCGACCGATGAGCGCACGGCCAAGCGGCGAGGTGTAGGAGATGCGGCCGTTGCGCGCATCAACCTCTTCGGAGCCAACGATCTGGTAGACGATGCGGTTGTCGTCCTCGTCGACGAGTTCGACGGTGGCGCCGAACATCACCTTGTCGCCGTCGAGCGCGGTGGGGTCGATCACCTCGGCACGCGCGAGCCGGTCCTCGAGCTCGGCGATGCGCGCCTCGACATGCCCCTGGCGTTCCTTGGCCGCATGATATTCGGCGTTCTCGGAAAGATCACCGTGCGCGCGGGCCTCCTCGATGGCACGCACCACCGCCGGCCGCTCGACGGTCTTGAGCTGCTGCAGCTCCGCCTTGAGCGCCTCGAACCCCGACGCCAGCATGGGAATCCTATCGTTCATCGCTCCCTTCCGTCCTGCTCCCGGTTCCGCAGGGTCTCGCAAACCAAACGCCGGTCGCGCCGGGGGAGCCAACAGAGCCCTTCCCGTGCGGCCGGCGAACGCGCCTCCTAGCGCAAAGTACGCGCCGATTGCAACCGGATTCAGGAAGCGTAGGACTGCAACGCCCGGACTTCAAGCCCCGATCCGCGCGTCGTCGCGAGCGCCTTCACCGCGGCGCGGGCACCGGCGAGCGTCGTGTAATAGGGAATGCCCATGATCAGCGCCGTGCGCCGGATCTCGTAGGAATCGGCAATCGACTGCGCACCCGCCGTGGTGTTGAACATGAGGTCAATATCGCCATTCTTCATCAGATCGACGATGTGCGGTCGGCCCTCGGCGACCTTGTTGACGCTGGAAACGTCGAGACCGCGGGCGGTAAGGAAGGCCGCGGTGCCGCGGGTGGCGACGATGCGGTAGCCCATGGCGATGAGCTCGGTGACGAGCGGCGCCACCGCCTCCTTGTCCGGGTCCTTGACCGAGACGAAGACGAGGCCATGCTCCGGCAGCGTCGTGCCGGCCGCGATCTGGCTTTTCATGAAGGCACGCTCGAAGCTCGTGTCGAGCCCCATCACCTCGCCCGTCGAGCGCATCTCGGGGCCGAGAATGACATCGACCCCGGGGAAACGGGCGAAGGGGAAAACCGCCTCCTTGACCGCCACATGGCGCTTCGGAAACGGCTGGATCGCAATGTCGGCGAGCTTCTCCCCGGCCATCAGCCGGGCCGCGATCTTGGCCACCGGCACGCCGGTCGCCTTGGCGACAAAGGGCACGGTGCGGCTTGCCCGTGGATTGACCTCGATGATGTAGATATCGCCGTCCTGCACCGCGAATTGCACGTTCATCAGCCCGCGCACGCCGAGGGCAAGCGCGAGCGCCCGGGTCTGCTCCTCAATGCCGGCGACGACATCGGCGGGAAGGGAATAAGGCGGCAGCGAGCAGGCGGAATCGCCCGAGTGGATGCCGGCCTCCTCGATATGCTCCATGACGCCCGCGATATACACATCGCGGCCGTCCGCGAGGGCGTCGACATCAACCTCGATGGCGTCCTTGAGATAGTGGTCGATGAGCACGGGACTTGTGCCCGAAACCCTGACCGCCTCGCGGATATAGCGTTCGAGCTGCGCCTGGTCGTGGACGATTTCCATCGCCCGGCCGCCGAGCACATAAGAGGGCCGGATGAGGATTGGATAGCCGATGCGGTCGGCGATCGCGACCGCCTCTTCGGCGGAGCGCGCGATGCCGTTCGGCGGCTGCCTGAGGCCGAGCTCATCGAGTAGCGCCGCGAAGCGGTCGCGGTCCTCGGCGCGGTCGATAGCGTCCGGACTGGTGCCGAGAATCGGCACCCCGGCGGCCTCGAGACCGCGAGCAAGCTTGAGCGGAGTCTGGCCGCCGAACTGCACGATGACGCCGAGAAGCTCGCCGCGTTCCCGCTCGCGCTCGATGACGGCGCAGACCGTCTCGAGCGTGAGCGGCTCGAAATAGAGCCGGTCCGAGGTGTCATAGTCGGTCGAGACGGTCTCCGGATTGCAGTTGATCATGATCGTCTCGAAGCCCGCGCCGTCAAGGGCGAAGGAGGCATGGCAGCAGCAATAGTCGAACTCGATCCCCTGCCCGATCCGGTTCGGCCCGCCGCCAAGGATGATGATCTTCTTCCGCCCGCTCACCGCCGCCTCGTCCTCGGGCGGCAGTACCGCGCCGCTTTCGGCATCGACAATGCCCGGCTCATAGGTGGAATAAAGATAGGGGGTGCGGGCCTCGAATTCGCCGGCGCAGGTGTCGATGCGCTTGAACACCGGCAAGACCCCCGCCTCGCGCCGCCGGGCCGCGATCTCGGCCTCGCCGAGACCGCTGAGCTTGGCGAGACGGGAGTCGGAAAAACCGAGCTGCTTGAGACGCAGGAGACTCGGCGCTTCGGCTGGCAGGCCGTCCTGCTGCAGCCGCTCCTCGGCGGCGACGATATCGGCGATCTGGCGCACGAACCAGGGATCGATTCCGGTGACCTCGGAGATCGCCTCCACCGACAGCCCGTGCCTGAGGACCTGCGCCACGCGCAGGAGCCGGTCGGGACGCGGCTCGGAGATCGCCGCACGCAGCACGTTCTCGTCCGGCTCGGACGGGGCGAATCGTTCGATTGCGACCGCGTCGAGTCCGTCGAGCCCGGTCTCCATGGAGCGCAGAGCCTTTTGCAGGCTTTCGGCAAAATTGCGCCCGATCGCCATCGCCTCGCCCACCGACTTCATCGATGTCGTCAGCAGCGGCGTCGCATGGGGGAATTTCTCGAACGTGAAGCGCGGGATCTTGGTCACCACATAATCGATCGTCGGCTCGAAGGAGGCCGGGGTGACGCCGGTGATCTCGTTCGAAAGCTCGTCGAGCGTGTAGCCGACGGCAAGCCGTGCCGCGACCTTGGCAATGGGAAAGCCGGTCGCCTTCGAGGCCAGCGCCGAGGACCGGGAGACCCGTGGATTCATTTCGATCACGACCAGTCGGCCGTCGGCCGGATTGACGGCGAACTGCACGTTCGAACCGCCGGTCTCGACCCCGATCTCGCGCAAGACGGCGATCGCCGCATTGCGCATGACCTGGTATTCCTTGTCGGTAAGCGTCAGGGCCGGCGCGACGGTGACCGAATCGCCGGTGTGAATCCCCATCGGATCGACATTCTCGATCGAGCAGACGATGATGCAGTTGTCCGCGCGGTCGCGGACCACCTCCATCTCGAATTCCTTCCAGCCGAGCACCGATTCCTCGACCAGCACCTCGGTGACCGGCGAGGCGTCGAGGCCACCGAGCACGATCTGCTCGAACTCCTCGCGATTGTACGCGACGCCGCCCCCTGTGCCGCCGAGCGTGAAGGACGGACGAATGATCGCCGGCAAGCCGACATGGCTGAGCGCCGCCTTCGCCTCCTCCAGCGTGTGGACGATGCGAGCCCGCGGCGTCGCAAGGCCAATGCGCGTCATCGCCTCGCGGAAGAGCTCGCGGTCCTCGGCCTTTTCGATCGCCGCCTCATTGGCACCGATCAACTCGACCCCGTGCGTCTCGAGAATTCCGCGCCGCGCGAGCTCCAGCGCGGTGTTGAGTGCCGTCTGTCCGCCCATCGTCGGCAGCAACGCATCGGGCTTCTCGCGGGCAATGATCCTTGCCACGAATTCCGGCGTGATGGGCTCGATATAGGTCGCGTCGGCGATCTCCGGATCGGTCATGATCGTCGCCGGGTTGGAGTTGACGAGGATGACGCGATAGCCCTCCGCCTTGAGCGCCTTGACGGCCTGTGTGCCGGAATAGTCGAACTCGCAGGCCTGACCGATGACGATGGGGCCGGCACCGATGACAAGGATGCTTTCGATGTCGGTCCGTCGCGGCATGCTCTGCTCACTCGCCGGCAGCAATGGGGCCACGCCGCTCTAGCCCAGCGGCATGGCCCATGCAAGTCCCGGCGCGCCCTAGAGCTCGGGTGCCGGCGGGATATCTCCATCGCCCGTTACCGCGGCGGCACGCGCCGGGTGCAGCGGGCTGTGGCGATAGCCGTAGAAGGCGTAGATGACCATGCCAAGAAGACTCCACAGGAGGAACCGGATCCACGTCTCGGTCGGCAGGAAGTACATCAGTGCGCCGCAGCTCAGGATCGCGAGCGGTGCAATGATCCACACATAGGGGGTGCGGAACGGGCGATGCCGATCGGGATCGGTAACGCGCAGCACCATGACCCCGCCGGCAACGGCGACGAAGGCGAAGAGCGTGCCGATATTGGATAGCGCCGCGATCTCGTCGAGCGGAAAGAAGCCGGCGATGAAGGCAACGAAAAGGCCGGTGATGATGGTCACCACATGCGGCGTGTGGAAGCGGGGATGGAGCCGGCTCGCGAATTCCGGCAGCAGCCCGTCGCGCGACATGACGAAAAAGATTCGCGTCTGTCCATAGAGGAGCACGAGCAGCACGGTGGTGATGCCGGCGATGGCGCCCAGCGCAAGGATGGTCGAGCCGAAGACGAATCCGGCCTCGCGGAGCACGAGCGCCAGCGGCTCCTTGCTGTTCGCGAGCTCGGTGTAATTGAGGGCACCGGTGGCGACGGCAGTCACCGCGATATAGATGAGCGTGCAGATGACGAGCGAGCCGATGAGGCCGATCGGCAGATCGCGATTGGGATTGCGCGTTTCTTCCGCCGCGGTGGAGACGGCGTCAAAGCCGATATAGGCGAAGAAGATGATCGCCGCGGCCGCAAAGACGCCGACATTCTCGCCAAAGCCGACGCGCTCGAACCAGCCAAACGGCAGGAAGGGGTCCCAGTTGCCGACATCAATTTTGGGTGCCGCGAGTACGATGAAAATGCCCAGCACCGCCAGCTTGACCGCGACGAGAACGCGGTTGACCACCGCGCTCTGATGTGTGCCCCGGACAAGAAGCAGGGTGATGAAGAGCGACACCAGCACCGCCGGCAGGTCCATGATCCCGCCATTGCGGTAGGCGGTCGTCCATTCGGGCGGTATGTGAAAGCCGCCCTGCGCGAGGATCCCGGTCACATAGCCGGACCAGCCGGCCGCCACCGCGCCCGCGGAGACGGCATATTCGAGCACCAGATTCCAGCCGACGAGCCAAGCCACCGCCTCGCCAAGTACGGCATAGGTGTAGGTGTAGGCGGAGCCCGATACCGGCACCATTGCCGTCAGTTCCGCATAGGCGAGCGCGGCGAAGGCGCAGGCGAGCCCGGCGACGACGAAGGCGATCATGAGCCCCGGACCGGCCTTGGCGGCGCCAACCCCTGTCAGCACGAAAATTCCGGTGCCGATGGTGCAGCCGATCCCGAGCAGGACAAGATCCCCGGCACCGAGCTGGCGTTTGAGCCGCTTCTTTTCGGCGTGTTCGAGAATGTCGCCGAGCGGCTTGATGCGAAATCGTGACATCTGTCCCCAACCTCCCGTTTGATCCCGATGGTGCATCACGCGATGCGGCGGCGATGGTAATGGCGGCGGCGCCCGCGGAGAAGAAAATTATGCTTCAAGTCGCCTTGCGAAGGACTCTGTCGCCGTCACCAGCTCGTGCACGATACCCGGCTCGAAAGCGGAATGGCCGGCGACGGGCACGATCCGAAGCGTCGCATCGGGCAGTGCCGCCTTGAGCTCCAGCGCGGAAACGGGCGGGCAGATCACGTCATAGCGTCCCTGTACGATGACGGTCGGGATATGCCGGATGCGGTGGCAATCCTCGAGAATCTGGTTGTCGCGCTCGAGAAAGCCACGGTGGCTGAAGTAGTGACACTCGATGCGCGCGAAGGCGAGTGCAAAATGTTGCGATTCCGCTTGTCGCAGCTGCGTCTTTTCCGGCACGAGGGTCACGCAGTGGCTTTCCCAGCGGCTCCACGCGCGCGCCGCCCGGGCCTGCTCCTCGGCATCGTCGCCATTGAGGCGCCGGTAATAGGCGGCAATGAGGTCGTCGCGCTCGTCCGGCGGGATGACGGAGACGAAGTCCGCCCAGGCTTCGGGAAAGATCGCGTTGGTTCCCCGCCGGTAGAACCAGTCGATCTCGCGCGCGCGCATGAGAAAGATACCGCGTAGCACGAGCCCAGTGACGCGTTCGGGATGATGCTGGGCATAAAGCAGCGCGAGCGTGCTGCCCCAACTGCCGCCGAAGACAAGCCAGCGATCAATGCCGAGATGCTCCCGCAGGCGCTCGATGTCGGCGACAAGGTGCCAGGTCGTGTTGGCCTCGATGCTGGCATGCGGCCGCGAGCGGCCGCAACCGCGCTGATCGAAGAGCACGATGCGAAAACGCGACGGATCGAAGAAACGACGCTGCACCGGGGCCGTGCCGCCGCCCGGCCCGCCATGAAGAAAGACCACCGGAATGCCATCGGCGCGCCCCGATATCTCGAAGTAGATCTCGTGCCCGTCACCGACCGCGAGATGCCCGCTTTCGTGCGGATCGATCGGCGGATAGAGCGTTCTCAGCTCGCTCGACCCTTCCGGCACCCTCAGTCGCGGCGTTTCCATGTTCCGAACCCCGTCGGCAATCCGCTTGCGTCGACCCGAGGGCCGTCCAGATTTCCTTGCACCTTCTCGTCCCCAACCGCGCGACCCGCGTCACTCGCCATAATGAAACGCAAGGAAGCCGGCGACAAGGGAGGATGCTCCGCCCGGGGCTACGCCCATCGCGCGTGACGGGGCGGAAATGCAATCGCCACCAGACAGCCGCTTGCCGGCACCTGCCTGCCACGCCATACTGCGCGCCGCAGCCAGGAACGGCAATGAGGGGGAGGATTCCATGCGACGCCTGACCGGTCTGATCCTTGCGGGACTTGTGGCATTGGGCCTTGCGGGCGCGGCGGCCGCGGCCGATACCGTTGTCAAGGCGGCGCGTTATCTCGATGTCGAGACCGGACGGCTCGTTGCCCCGGCGACGCTGGTGATCCACGACGGGCGCATCGCCGCGATCAATCCCGACTCGCTGCCCGCGGGCGCCAAGACTATCGATCTCGGCGATCGCACCCTGCTGCCCGGGCTCATCGATGTGCACACCCACCTCGTCTACGACATCGAGCCGGGGTGGGAGGATTCGCCAGTGCGCGACACCGCGGGCGACCTTGCGCTCCGCGGCGCCCGCAATGCGAAGAAAACGCTCCTCGCCGGTTTCACCACCGTGCGCGATCTCGGCGGCGGCGGCTTCGCCGATGTTGCACTGATGCACGCCATCGACAAGGGTTGGGTGATCGGCCCCGACATGCTGCCGGCCGCCCATGCCCTGTCGATCACCGGCGGGCATTGCGACGTCACCGGCTTCGCGCCGGGCATCGCCGAGCAGACGCCGGCGGAGGGGACCGCCGACGGCGTCGATGAGGTCTTGAAGGCGGTCCGCTACCAGATCAAGCACGGGGCGAAAACGGTCAAGATCTGCGCTACCGCCGGCGTGCTTTCCTTCGAGGGCCCGGTCGGTGCGCAGCAGTACAGCCTCGAGGAGCTCAAGGCCGCCGCCGACGAGGCGCATCGCCACGGCCTCGTCATCGCTGCCCATGCGCACGGCACCGAGGGCATCATCGCCGCCGCGAAGGCGGGCATCGACTCGATCGAGCATGACAGCATGATGACCGAGGAGGCGGCGAGAGTGATCAAGAAGGCCGGGGCCTATGTGGTGCCCAATATCTATCTCACCAAGGCGATCGACATGAGCGCGCTGCCGGCCCCCATACAGGCCAAGATGCGCACCATTGCCAAGGCCATGGTCGAGAGCTACAAGCGGGCGCTCAAATATGGCCTCAAGATTGCCTTCGGCACCGATGCCGGCGTTTATCCGCATGGCGAGAATGCGCGGGAATTCGCGGCCCAGGTGGCGCTCGGGCAGACCCCGATCGGCGCCATCCGCAGCGCGACGACGGTGGCAGCCGAGCTTATCAAGCGTCCCGATCGCGGCCGCATCGCGCCGGGCCTCCGGGCCGATCTCATCGCCGTTGCCGGCGACCCGCTTGCGGACGTGAGCCGGCTCGAGCATGTCGAATTCGTGATGAAGGCCGGGGTCGTCTACAAGCGGCCCTAGGGCGCGCCGCCCGCCAGGCGGTTGCGACACCAGTCGACGACCGCCCTTTCCGCTCCTTCGGGGCGACCGCGCAGATACCAGA
>RFKS01000207.1 GCA_003694205.1 Alphaproteobacteria bacterium
AATTTAATAAAATAAAATAGTTAACGTGAATTAAGGTTAACGCGCCTCGACCGGCCCACGAAAAGCGTATTCGGTTGTGTCGGACGGATCGTCAAGCTTGCGCGTGGCGCCTGTCTGCGAAAATCCGTGCGCGAGATAAAAGGCATGCGCCTCGACGAAGCGGGTGTCCGACCACAGATCGATGTGCCGCGCCCCATGCGTTCGTGCGGCGTCGCGAACGAGGGCAAGAAGCCGCGACGCCAGACCCTGGCGACGTGCCGTCCGCGCGACATAAAGGCGCTTCAGCTCGACCGTATCGCGATCGAGCGGCACATAGCCGACGCAGCCGACGATCCGGCCCGCGTTCTCCGCAACCCAGAAGCGTCCGCCCTGCTCACGGAAGCGGCTCGCCACCGCAGGCAGATCGGCGTCGAGCCCGGGCAGATCCATGACGCAGCCGTCATAGTCGGAAAAGCAGGAATCGATGAGGGCGATGACGCCCGCTGCGTCAGCATCGGTCGCCTCGCGAATCGTGACCTCTGCGGCCGCCCACGCTGCCCGCGGTGTCGCCATTCTCCCGGATCCTCCTCCCTTGCCCGCCGGGACGGGACTGCTGCCGCCGCCGGCTCACCGCTTCTTTCATAGCGGAAAACCGGTGATGCCGGAAGCGGCGGCCGAGGCCGCAGGACGGGCACCAAATGACAAGACCGCGGGAGCAAAGCCCCCGCGGTCCCCATAGTTCTCCAGATTGCCCGATGACTCAGCGCGAGTAGAACTCGACCACCAGATTGGGCTCCATCTGCACCGGATAGGGCACCTCGTCGAGGGTCGGCACACGCACGAAGGTGGCCTTGAAACCGTCGACGGTGATGTATTCGGGGATGTCGCGCTCCGGGCTCTGCTGCGCCTCGAGTACGAGCGGCATCTGCCGCGCCTTCTCGCGCACCTCGATGACGTCGCCCTCGCGCACGAGGTAACTCGGGATGTTGACGCGCCGCCCGTTCACCAGCACATGACCGTGATTGACGAACTGCCGCGCGGCAAAAACGGTGGGCACGAATTTGGCACGGTAGACGACGGCGTCGAGCCGGCGCTCGAGCAGCCCGATCAGATTGGCACCGGTGTCGCCGCGGCGCCTGTCCGCCTCCTCGTAATAGCGGCGGAACTGCTTTTCCGTGATATTGCCGTAATAGCCCTTGAGCTTCTGCTTGGCGCGCAGCTGCACGCCGAAGTCGGACAGCTTGCCACGGCGCCGTTGGCCGTGCTCGCCGGGGCCGTACTGGCGGGCATTGACCGGGCTTTTCGCCCGCCCCCAGATGTTCTCGCCCATGCGGCGATCAATCTTGTACTTCGCCTGAATGCGTTTGCTCATGTCGAACCGCGTCCTCTTCTCTTGCGCCGCGGGCCGGGCGCCGATCGCCCCTTGTTCCATCGGATATCGTGAACAAGCGCCCGCGCGGACGGCGGACCGATCTGCCGCCCGTTCGAAAGGCCGCCACCTAGACCAGCGCAGGCGAAAGGTCAAGCCTTTCGCAATTCCCGTGTGCTCTTGATGCAGATCAATGCGTGGCGGCGCGATTTGTGCCTGTCTCATGATATCGTGGCGGGGGTGCATCCCGCGCCCCTGACGAGCACAAGAAGGGGTCGGACGATGAAAGTGAAGCAGGCCATGCACGAGGGCGTGGAATGGCGCACGCCGGACACGCCGCTCTTCGAGATCGCACGGATCATGCGCGACGCGGACATTGGGGCCGTCCCGATCGGCGAGAACGACCGCCTGGTCGGAATCGTCACCGATCGCGACATCGTCTGCCGTGCTCTGGCGGACGGCCGCGACCCGGCGACGATGACGGCGCGCGACGTGATGACCAAGGGTATCTTCTATTGCCTCGAGGATGAGGACGTCGAGGATGCCATCCATCTCATGGAGACCAAGCGCATCCGCCGTCTGCCGGTCATCAGTCGCGCGAAAAGGATGGTCGGCATGCTGAGTTTCAGCGATCTGAGCCACCGAGTCAGCCATGAGCTCGCCGGCGAACTCGCCGAGGCGGTGACCGTGCATCATTGAGGGGGAGGAAAGACCGGCGCCACAAGAGCTGCAGGCACCGGAACACTGGCGTACCGATCACGGGACCGCAGAGGGGACAAGGGCGGTGATCCTCGGGGACCACCGCCTTTCCTTTTCGCAAATATGGGCGCCGGGGCCTGCCCGTGTCCCCTGCCCCCGCCCCCAGCCATGACGATGAGCGGGCCATTGGGCGCTTTTTCGGCCGGGCTTGTCAATGCGGACTCACACCACCGCCGTCCTCGAGGATCCGGCCCGGTGCGATGGCGCGCGGATCGACCGGGACATGGATCAGCGCCGGCCCGCCAGAGGCAAGGGCGCGGGTGAGCGCCGACGGCATCTCCTCGGTCCGCTCCACACGCACCGCCTCGAGCCCGAAGCTCTTCGCATAGGCGACGAAATCGGGATTGGCGAGATCGGTGCCATGGGACCGGCCGGGATAGTGACGTTCCTGATGCATGCGGATGGTGCCGTACATGGCATTGTCGAGAACGATGAAAACGACGCGCGCGCCATAGCGTGCGGCGGTCGCCAGCTCGTTGCCGCTCATCAGGAAGCAACCGTCGCCGGCGAAGGCGACGACCGGACGGTCGGGACACAGGAGCGCGGCCGCAATCCCCGCCGGAACGCCATAGCCCATGGCGCCCGATGTCGGCGCGAGCTGCGTCCGGAACCCCTGATAGACGAAGAAGCGGTGGAGAAAGGCGGCGTAATTGCCGGCACCGTTGCTGACGATCGCCTCCTCGGGCAGCGCCGCCCTCACCGTGCGCATCAGTTCGGCAATCTGCACCGGCCCAGGATTGCTCAGCGGTGTGCGCCAGGCCATCTCCTCGGCCACCGCCGCGGCACACCATGCGGACCAGTCGCCGGCGATATCGTTGGCGGCCAGCGCCTCGGCGAAGGCAGCGGGCGTCGCATTGACGAGAAGGCCCGCGCGATAGACCCGCCCCAGTTCCTCGGCCCCGGCATGGACATGTATGAGCTGCGGCTGCGGCCGCGCCGGATCGAGCCGGCTGTAGCCACCGGTGGTCATCTCCCCGAGTCGCGGGCCGATGGCGATCAGGCAGTCGCTCTTCCGCACGCGGGCGATGAGCGCCGGATTGGCGCCGATACCGAGATGCCCGGCATAAACGGGCGACCGGTTGTCGATCAGTCCCTGGCAGCGGAAGGACACCGCGACCGGAATATGATGGCGCTCGGCAAGACGACGGATCGCCAGCGCCGCCGCCTCCGTCCACGGTCCGCCGCCGAGAAGCAGCAGCGGCCGGCGCGCCTTGTGAAGACGTCTTGCCACGCGTTCGATGTCCGAGGCATGCGGCGCCGCGCCGACCGGCGGATGCGCGAGAGCCTCCTGTCGCCTCGCCGGTGCCGAGAGCACGTCCTCCGGGAGGGCGAGGGCGACCGGCCCCTGGCGTCCGGCCGTGGCGGTGGCGATGGCGCGGCCGACATATTCCGCCATGCGGTCGGGATCGTCGACCTCGCCGGTCCATTTCGTCAGCTCCGGCAGGAAGCGGCGATAGTCGATCTCCTGGAAGGCCTCGCGATCGCGCATGCCGCGCGCGATCTGTCCAATGAGCAGTAGCATCGGGGTCGAGTCCTGAAAGGCGGTGTGCAGCCCAATGCTCGCATGCGTCGCGCCCGGCCCCCGGGTGACGAGCGCAAGGCCGGGCGTGCCGGTAAGCTTGCCGCAGGCCTCGGCCATGTTCGCCGCCGCCGCTTCGTGGCGGCAGGTGATGAAGGGCAGCGTCTCCGTCCGGTCGCGCAGCGCATCGAGGACCGCAAGATAGCTTTCGCCGGGGACACCGAAGGCCATGCGCCCGCCATGCACCGCGAGCGCCGCGACAAGCGCATCGGCACCGCGGTGCGGGGGCTCGCCCACGTGTCCGGTCTCAGCCCGCGGCACGCACGATGCCCGCCGCGGCGTCGTGCACATTGGGTTGGCCCGGCGCGTAATAGGCACCGAAGCGGTTGCCGAGGAAAGCCTCCAGCGTCACGTCCTCCTGACGCACGAAACCGCGATCGGGAATAGCGCCTTCAACGAGAAGATCGAGCAGCGCGCAAATGCCGGCCGCCGTCGTCACCTGGATGGCGCTCCACATGCGCCCGGCGATCTCGCGTGCGTAGACCTTCTGCGCGTGGCTTTCTTGCAGGAACCGCCCCTCGCGATAGCCCGAGACGGTGACGAAGATGAGCACCACATCCTGCAGCGTCATCGGGATGGCGTGCTCGAAAATGTCCTTGAGAAGGTCGCGCCGCTCGCTGAGCCGCAGGTCCTGCAGGAGCACCTTGACGATGTCGCGGTGACCCGGATAGCGCACCGTGCGGTAGTTCAGATTCTGCACCTTGCCGGCCAGGGTCTCGGCCAGCGTGCCGAGCCCACCAGAGGTATTGAACGCCTCATAGGTGATGCCGTCGAGCGAGAAATGCTCGACCTCCTCGAGCGGCGGCACCTCCTTGAGCTCGCCGCCGACGACCGCCTCGCACGGATTGCAGTACTCGTTGATCAGTCCGTCGGTCGACCAGGTGAGATTGTATTTGAGCGCATTCGACGGGTATTTCGGCAATGCGCCCACCCGCATATGCACATTCTGGAGCTTGTCGAACCGCTTGGCGAGATCATAGGCGACGATCGAGATATAGCCGGGGGCGAGGCCGCATTGCGGGATGAAGGCGCGCTCGGCATCGACGGCGAGCGCCTTGATCGCGCGTGTCGAGGCGACATCCTCGGTCAGGTCGAGATAATGGCAGCCCGCCTCGCGCGCCGCCTTGCCGATGCCGGGATTGAGGTGGAAGGGCATCGCCGAAAGCACGGCGAAGCAGCCCCGCATCGCGGCAACAAGATCCGCGTGCGAGGACGCGTCAACCACCTTCGTCGCCACCGGGACGATCTTTCCAAGCCGGGCGAGTGCCGCCTCGTCCCTGTCGCCGACAACGACCTCATAATCGCCGCTGTCATGAAGGAGCGTGGCGATCATCTCGCCGATCTTGCCCGCGCCCAGCAACAATACCCGTTTCATGCGATCCAACTCCCGAACGGTGGTCTCCCGGCGCCAGCGCCGCGCGGACCGCCGGTGGACTCATGATGGCGTAGATAGACCCGCGGCGGCCCGCTTGTGAAGCCCTTGTGCCCGCGACCGCAGGGTCATGCGCGAAGCGCCGCGACCCAGGAACGGACTGCGGGATCGCCATAGCGCCGCACATGCTCGCGCAAAGGCGCGGTCAGGAGACCAATGCCATGGATCTGCAGAATCTCGGTGCCGCCGAGATCGTTGAGCTCGAGCGCGACCGGCCCGCGATCGGTGAGCGCGATGTCCCAGTGCTGGATGCGCATGAGGGGAAAGGCCGTCGCACCACGCGCCACGATGTCGAGCGCCGCCTCCCAGTGCGGCACGGCTGCGCCCAGAAAGGGGCTGGGTGCGCCCCCGATTGCCCGCTCGACCTCTCCCGTGGGTAGGATGCCGCGCAATCCGTGTCCGAAGCGGCCACTGGCGATGTCCACCAGGACGGCCATGTTGCCCGTGCGTCCGAGTGCGAAATTATCGATGACATTGTCACCGAGCGGAATCTTGGCCACCACCCGATGAATCACCACCTCGCCCGCGGCGCCGACAAGCGACACGATGCGCAGGCTCGGCACCGCATGCAGCCGGAAGAGCGTCGCCATCTGCGGATCCGGCGCCAGCACCTCCTGAAAGAGCAGCCCCTGCTCGGCGCGATAGTGCCAGCGGTCGGATGGCGCCGTGCACCAGTGCAGGAAGGTCTCGATCTCCATCGTCCTGCCGCCATGGAGGATGAGGCGGCCGGCGGCCCTGTCGAGCCCCTCGAGGCGGAGCGTGCGAATCCCCTCCCCGCCCCAGGACGGCTTCACGAACAGCGGCCAGGTGGCGTCCTCGAGCAGAAATCGCCGTAGCGCCGCGACATCACCGAGCACGCATCCCATCCACGACGCCGTGGCACGGGTCCCGGGCTGAAAGCAGGCGCGGATCGTCGGCAGCGGAATGTCGAGATTGCGCGCGAGGGCGTAAAAGCAGAGCTTGTCCCAGCCCGGCAGCGACACCCGCCGCGGATTGAGGGCAAGGCTGAGGCCCCGTTGGTCGCGCCAGCCGAGATAGGTCGGCCAATTCGCGCGCGGCACATAATCCGGGTCGTAGATGCCGAAACGGTAATAGTCGGTCGCGCCGCACAGGATCGCCTCCTTGCGGAAGCGCCGGATCTCGCGCAGCTGCCGCAGCACCGGCTTGCCGGTCAGGGCCCGAACCCGCGCCTGCGAGTCCATGAAATCCCCAAGCGCGGTCCTGATCGAAGCCATGTCTCTGGTCTGGCTCCTAAAGCGAATCCGTCGTGCGGCGGTCGCGCCGCTCGAGCGTTAGGAAGGCATAGGCCGGCCGGCCATCCTGCGCCGGATGTTCCTCGCGTGTGACCTCCGACCAGACCGCACGGTCGATTTCCGGGAATCGGGTATCGCCCGCGGGGTGACACCGGATGCGCGTGAGATAGATGCGATCGGCCAAAGGCAGGGCGAGGGCATAGATTTCGGCGCCACCGATGATCATAATTTCGGGTGCGTCGGCCGCACGCGCGAGCGCTTCATCGAACGAATGTGCGATCTCGACCCCATTACGGGCCCAATGCCGCTGCCGGGTCACGACGATGTTCCTGCGACCGGGAAGTGGCCGCCCGATCGATTCGAAGGTCCTGCGTCCCATGATGACCGGCTTGCCCATGGTCAGAGTCTTGAAATGCCTGAGGTCCTCGGGCAGATGCCAGGGCAGGCGGCCATGGTCGCCAATGACGCCGTTCTCGGCGACGGCGACGACGATCGAGAGGCGGGGACGGGTCTTGCGCATCGGTCGAAAGCGGTCGCCTTCGCAGGAGGGGATCGCTTCCTGTCTAGCGACGCGACGGGCGCAGCGCAAATCGCTCAGGCCAGACGGACGGAGCGCCCCGCGCCCTGGGCATCCGATTGGCCGATGTCTTCCACAAAGGCCTCGTCGACCTCGACCGACTCGACAGCGACGTCGAGATCGGCCACCTCGGTGCGATTGCGGCCGTCGCGCTTGGCGCGATAGAGCGCCTCATCGGCGCGATGCACGAAGTGCTCGAGCGCCTCTCCGGGGCAATAGGTAGCGATGCCGAAGGAGGCCGTAACCGTGCCGTAGGTCTCGCCCGTCGAGCGATGCCGGACGATGCTGGACGCAAGCGCCGAGCGGATGCGCTCGGCGACGATCGCTGCATCCTCGAGCGGCGTGTCGGGCAGAAGGGCGACAAACTCCTCGCCGCCATAGCGCGCCGGCAGATCCTTTTCGCGCACCCGGTTGCGCAGCTTGCCGGCGACGAGCTTGAGCACCTCGTCACCGATCCGGTGGCCGTGGCGGTCGTTGAAGTCCTTGAAGTGATCAACGTCGAGGAAAACGAGCGACAGGGGCCGACCGGTCTCCGCTGCGGCCTGCGCCTCGAGCTGCAGCCGGCGCTCGAATTCACGTCGGTTGACGAG
>RFKS01000208.1 GCA_003694205.1 Alphaproteobacteria bacterium
ATGCGGTCGACCGTTGCCGCATCGAGGACGCGGATCCGGCCCGCCATCCGGCAATCAGGGGAAGTGCGCGTGCTCATGGCACGACGATAACAGCTCGGGCGGGTCGGCAGAAGGGGGGCTTGCCGCCGTTCAGGGCTGGCTGACCGGTTCCGATCTCACATGCTCGATCGTCGCCCCGTCGCTCTCGAGCCGGCGCGGTGGCAGGTCGAGAATCTCGGGCAGCATTGGCCCCTTTTCGACCACTTCTGTTCCCTCGGTAACGTTCGAGCGCACATTGCTGTCGCCGTCGGCGGCGATCTGGTCAAGGAGCGCAAGCTCGCCCTTCGACGGCTTCGGTGGCACCTCGGTGACGCCGGGGAAAAGCGCGCTTACCACCTCGCGGGCCGGCTGGATGTTTTGCGGGCTCGGCTTGCCAGGTTCGGGCGGCCGCAGCTTGAAATCCGGCGGCACCACGAGCGGCCGCTTGTTGACGACGACGAATTCGTCCGGCGGGTGCTTGCCGCTGCCCACCGCATCGCTGAGCCAGGCGCAGCCCCCGAGCCCCATGAGCGCGAAGAGCGCGAGGCCCGATGAGCCGATGGTGAGAGACCGGCGGAGCCGTTGCATCCTCATGAGAGTCCCTTGCCTTGTCGCGGTTGGATCATTCAACCGCCTCTTCTTGTCGATGTGTTAGGCGATTTCATGGCACGACACAAGGTGCCCCGCGCCCCTCACTCCGGCCTTGCCGGCGGCGTCGGGCCGAGGACGGCATCGAGGATCAGCACCGCCACCCCGACACTGATCGCCGCGTCGGCGAGATTGAAGATGTAGAAGGAATGACCGAAGGCGTGAAAATGGAGAAAGTCGGCGACCGCCCCGAACCGGATGCGGTCGACGAGATTGCCGAGCGCGCCGCCGATGATGAGACCGAGCGCGATTGCGGTCAGCCGTCGGCCGCTGCGCATCAGCCAGACCACAAGATAGATGGTGACGAGTCCTGTCAGCGCGATGAGGACAAGGCGCCCGAGCGCGGTCTCCTGCTGCAGGAGGCCAAGGCTGATGCCCTGGTTCCAGACGAAGGTGAGATTGAAGACGGGAAGCAGAACGATGCTCTCCCCCTCCTCGAGGCGCAGCATCTCGAGCACCCACCATTTGCTCGCCTGATCGGCGAGGAGAACCAGCAGGGCAACAGCCCAGCCGAGCCGGCGCCCCTTTGCCGAGGCCGCGCCGCTGTGCTCGAAGATGCGGCGCATCAGCCGGCGGCCGCCGGCGCCGGGTCGATCGCCGCCGCGCAACGCTGACAGATGTCCGGATGCGCCGGGTCCCGTCCGACCTCATCGAGCACCATCCAGCAGCGCTGGCATTTGGCGCCTTCGGCCTCGCGCACGACGACCGCCACGCCGGGCACGTCTTCGAGGCGAAAGGCGTCCCCGGAAGCCGGCGCGTCGCTCAGCGTCAGTCCCGAGGTGATGCAGATCTCGGCGAAATCGATCCCTTCGAGGGTCTCCCGCAGTGCCGCATCATCGACATGGACGACGGGCGAGGCCTGCAGCGACGAGCCGATCCGCTTGTCGCGCCGTGCCAGTTCGAGGGCACCGGTGACGACACGGCGGGCCTCGCGCACCCGGCGCCATTTCTCGGCCAGCGTATCATCCCGCCACGCCGCGGGCACATCGGGGAACTGCTCGAGATGCACGCTCGGCGCTGCCTCTCCGAAGCGCGCCCGCCAGACTTCCTCGGCGGTAAAAACGAGGACCGGGGCCAACCAGCGCACCAGATGATGGAACAGCGCATCGAGCACCGTGCGCGCCGCACGCCGGCGTTTGCTGTCGGCACGATCGCAGTAGAGCGCGTCCTTGCGGACGTCGAGATAGAAGGCCGAAAGATCGTTGGTCGCAAACTGGTAAAGCGCCTGGAAATAGGGATTGAAATCGAAATCGGCGACACAGCGGCGCAAATGCCCATCGAGCTCGAAGAGTTTGTGCAGGATCAGGCGATCAAGCTCCGGCATGTCCTCGGCCGCAAGGCGCTCGCCTTCGGAAAAGCCGGCGAGATTGCCGAGGATGAAGCGCAGGGTGTTGCGCATCTTGCGATAGGCGTCGACCTGTCCCTTGAGGATTTCGTCGCCGATGCGCACGTCCTCGAAATAATCGGTGGCGACCACCCACAGGCGCAGGATGTCGGCGCCATACTGGTCGACGACCTTTTGCGGCGCAACGACATTGCCGAGCGATTTCGACATCTTGCGGCCCTCGGCGTCCTGCACGAAGCCGTGCGTGAGAACGGCCTCGTAGGGCGGGCGGCCGCGGGTGCCGCAGGCCTCGAGCAGACTCGACTGGAACCAGCCGCGATGCTGGTCGGAGCCCTCGACATAAAGCGAGGCCGGCCAGGCGAGATCCTCGCGCTGCTCGAGCACGAAAGCATGGGTCGAACCCGAATCGAACCAGACGTCGAGGATGTCGGTGACCGCCTCATAATCATCCGCGTCATGTTCCGGGGCGAGAAACCGTCGCGGGTCGCCCTCGAACCAGGCATCGGCACCGCCTTCGCGCACCGCCGCCAGGATGCGTGCGTTCACCGCCTCGTCGACGAGGATCTCGCCGCTCTCGCGGTGCACGAAAAGCGTGATCGGCACCCCCCAGGCGCGCTGCCGGCTGATCACCCAGTCGGGACGATCGGCGACCATGCCGCGGATGCGATTGCGCGCCCGCGCAGGCACCCAGCGCACGGCGTCGATACCGGCCAGCGCCTTCTCCCTGAGGCCGGTGGCAGCCATCGAGATGAACCACTGCCGCGTGGTGCGGAAGATGAGCGGCGCCTTCGAGCGCCAGCTATGCGGATAGCTGTGGCGCACGCGCGCCGCCGCCAAGAGCGCGCCAGCCTCCTCAAGCAGGGCGCAGACCTTGTCGTCGACCTTGTAGACATGGTCGCCCGCAACGAGCGGCACATGGGCGAAGAACCGACCGTCGTCACCGACGGTCTCCGGCACCTCAAGACCGAAGCGCTGGCCGAGCAGGAAATCCTCCTCGCCATGGCCGGGGGCGGTGTGCACGAAGCCCGTGCCCTGCTCGAGCGTCACATGCTCGCCGGGCAGAAGCGGCACATCGAAATCATAGCCGTGGCCGCGCCAGGGATGCGCGCAGAGGGTTCCCTCAAGTTCGCGCCCCCCGAAACGTGCGACAACGCCATAGACCGTGATCCCGGCCCGTGCCGCGAAGGCGGCGAGCAGCGCCTCGGCGACGAG
This sequence comes from Alphaproteobacteria bacterium, assembly GCA_003694205.1. Lineage (GTDB taxonomy): Bacteria > Pseudomonadota > Alphaproteobacteria > Sphingomonadales > Rhodothalassiaceae > J134. The sequence goes on from RFKS01000208.1 coordinate 3,224, forward strand.
CAGCTTCGCCCCCACAGCGACCCGTGCGCCCTCGCCGACCGCGTCGACCGCGATCAACACATAGTCGATCTTCTCGCCATAGGCGATGGCGCGGTTGCCGGGAATGGTCCAGGGCGTCGTCGTCCAGATCACGACCTTTGCCCCGGCCAGTGCCGCGCGCGGGCTTTCGATGACCGGAAAGGCGACATCGATCGCCGTCGATTCATGGTCGTGATACTCGATTTCCGCCTCGGCCAGCGCCGTCTTCTCCACCGGCGACCACATCACCGGCCGGATGCCACGATAAAGCGCGCCGGAGGCGGCGAATTTCAGAAGCTCGGCGACGATCGTCGCCTCGGCCTCATAGGTCATGGTGGTATAGGGATTGTCCCAATCGCCGAGCACGCCGAGGCGCCGGAACTGCGCCTTCTGGCGCTCGATCCAGTGGGCGGCGAAGGCACGGCACTCGCGGCGGAACTCGACCGGATCGACCTCGTCCTTGTTCCTGCCCTTCTTGCGATACTGTTCCTCGATCTTCCATTCGATGGGAAGCCCGTGACAGTCCCAGCCCGGCACATAGGGGGCGTCATGGCCGGTCATCTGCCGCGAGCGCACGATGACGTCCTTCAGGATCTTGTTCATGGCGGTGCCGGCATGGATATCGCCGTTGGCATAGGGCGGACCATCATGGAGCACGAATTTGGGCCGCCCGCGCGATTGCGCGCGCAACTGCGCATAAAGACCATCGGCCTCCCAGCGCGCGAGCCAGTCCGGCTCGCGCTGCGGCAGGCCGGCGCGCATCGGAAAATCGGTGCTGGGAAGAAACAGGGTGGCGCGATAATCGCGCTTCGATTCATCGGCGGACATCGAACGTCCTCGTTATCGTCTTCGCTGTGATCGGAGAATTGCCAATCGGCAGGGGCCCGGCACCTTATTTTCGTGCCGGGACCATAATTCGCGTGCAGCGCCGGGTCCATGTCCCTGTCATGGCCGCCTTGTAGCAATGCCGCGACAGGCGGGCAAGGGATGGATCAGTCGCCGGCGCGCTCCGCCACCGGCGGCCGCGGATGCGCCGCAAGATAGGCATCCAGCGTCGGCGGCAGAAGGGGCGTGCGGGCATTGGCGGGGTCCGCGAGACGGCGGCGTGCCTCTTCACAGTCGCAGGCCATCTGTAACCGCAGCGCCTCGACACTGTCGAAGCGCTCCTCGGGACGCAGGAAGTCGACGAATTCGACCCGCAGATGGCGATCATAGAGATCGCCTTCGAAGTCGAAAAGGTGCACCTCGAGCAGCGGATCGCCATTGTCGAAGGTCGGCCGCCGGCCGAAGCTCGCGACGGCGTCGCGGACCTGCTCCTCATGCTCGATCGTGACACGCACCGCATAGATCCCATGCTGCGGATGGAGGGCTTCGCCAAGCGCCAGATTGGCGGTCGGATAGCCGAGCGCGTGTCCGCGGCGGTCACCGGCGATGACATGCCCAGAGACCGCCCACCAGTGCCCAAGGATATCCGCCGCCGCCCGCGGTGCGCCACGACGCAGAAGATCGCGCACCTCCGAGGAAGAGCAGATCACCGCTTCGCCCCCGCGGGCGCTGATGCGTACCGGCTTGATCACGGTGACGCCGAAGCCCTCCATCTCTCCCATCCAGCGCAGCATGTCGACGCCGCCTGCGCGGCCGCGACCGAAGCGGTAGTCGAAGCCAACCACGACATGAAGCGCCTCGAAGCCGGCGACGAGACAGTCGAGGACGAAATCCTGGGGCGGCATTGATGCAAGACTTCGGTCGAAGACCAGCGAGCCGAGAATGTCGACCCCGAAATGGGCGAGCAGCCACGCCCGCTCGCGAAAGGGGGTGAGGCGAAAGGGCGGATCATCGGGCCGGAAGAAGCGGCGCGGATGCGGCTCCGTGGTGATCACCGCCAGTGGCAGTCCCATCTCGCGGGCAAGACGGCCGGCCTCGCCGACGACCACCTGATGACCGCGGTGAAAGCCGTCGAAATTGCCAAGCGCGGCGACGCAGGGCCTGAACGCGCGGTCAAGATC
>RFKS01000209.1 GCA_003694205.1 Alphaproteobacteria bacterium
GAGAAGGTCAGCCTCGAGCACCTGATACTGCAACGGCACAACGAGCCCGTCGTTGATGCGCCGCGGCCGGCGCCGGATCAAAACCTCGCCTGATTCGAAGAACGCACGAGCGCAGAGATGCTGAAGCCCATAGAAATCATGGGTTCCGTCGGCATCGATCTCCGCCTCGAATTGCGACCATAAGGCGTCGATCTTCTCATTGAGCCCCGCGTCGCCGGTCTTCGCGCGCGGGATGATCCCGGCGCCTATGGTGTTGTTGACCAGCGCATCGATCGCCTTCGCCGCATATGGATTGTTGCGCACCAGATCGCGCGCCCTGTCGCGCAAAACCGGTATCGCGCCGTATGTCTCGGCGTTCGCGGACGTGGATCCGGCGATCCAGCCCCAAGTCGCACGGCTTGCCTGCGCAGCCTGGTATGCGCGGGCGATGAGATGCGTTACGCGCGTGGATCTTCCGCTCCACCCGCCGGCGAACGTTGTTCCAAGCCGGGCCAGCCTGTCGAAGAGCCCCATGCCTCAACCCCGCCGGAACACGCTGGGCCGCGCAAGCGGCCGAGGTATGCCATCACTCCGCGCGGCGAGCTCGCGGATCATTCGATCCCGAAGACGCTGCATCTCATCGAGCGATGCATAGACGATCGTCTGGTCGCCGAATCGGACCTGCGTCACCCCTTGCGCGATCGCCGCCGTCAGCGCATCGAGCTGTGCCTGAGTGAACGTCGATTTAACCTCGGCCATCGCCTATCGCTCGTTCGTCATTTCAGCCATCCGCCTCTACGCCCGCCGAGCCAGCCGGGGTTGCGTCCTGGCATCGGCGGTTGCGGCCTCGCCTCTTGCTTCGTTTCAGCGTCATCGCCGCGGTTCTCGTCAGCGTCTTCATCGAGCAGCCCGAGCGGCTCTTCCAGGGCTCGCCACCGGCGTTCCTTGAACCTGTCTAGCCCATAGATCGCCGCCGCCGCGCGCGCGTAGACCCGGCAGTCGAGCGCTTCGTTACGGCGCGCCGGATCCTTCTCCCATGAGGCCTTAGGGAATCCCTTGTGGACGCGGATCACCCGCCGCTCAGCGGTCAGCTGCTTGAAGTACTCTTCGCCGTATTCTGGGAAGTGGCAGTATCCCGGAGGGAACCCCTTGCCATCTTCGAGTTCCTCGTCCGTGGGCCGCTCCAACCGGAGACGCTGGTAGAGCTCGGCCTTGGCGACCGGCGTGCCGATCGACCAGACCTTGAGGCCGCGCCGCCGGCTGCCTGTGTCCGCGCGGGACACGCGCAGGATCAGGGCGACATCGCTGTCCCGGCCCTTGACCGCCGCCACCGTCCTCGGCTGCCTCGCGGCGGCGCCCGCCGGGCCCCAGGTGGCCTGTGGATGACGCCGCACCCAGGCGTAGACGTCCTGCGTCGCATAACCAGAATCCACGCACATGACGCGGATTGGCATGCTGCCGCCGCCCTCGCGCGGCCAGTCACGCGCAAGCACCTCGTCCAGCCGGGCCCAGACCTCTGGCTTCGCCGTGTCGCCGTCGAGGACCAGGTAATCCACCGACCAGCTTTCCTTGTTGCGGCCCCAGGCGACGACCTCGACCTCGAGGCGGTCCTTCTGGACGTCGACGCCCGCTGTCAGGAACAACCCGCGGCGCGGCACTACCCCGATGCGGTAAGCCTCGCGCCGGTCATAGAGGCGTTGCCACTCAGGCGCCTCATGCGCTTCCTCGTAGGGCTCGCCGAGGACGGTATTGACGAACCCCTTCATCAGGTCGGGATTCTCCCTCGCGGCCTCGAACATCTCAGCCGCGTCGGACCAGGAGAACCAGCCGACAGGGCTGTAGAGGCTCGACAGATGGAAGCCTGCGGTGCGCCCATCGCCCGGCGCCGCAGCCCGCCACTCGCCGTGTTCGAGCATCTCCGTCTTGCGATACTCGTCAATCAGCGAGCCGCAGTGTGCGCAGCGATACATCGCCTCCATGGGCCGGCCCTCCGGCCAGTACAGGTTGGCGAACTTGAGCGTCTGATATTCGCCGCACTCCGGGCACGGCACGAAGTAGTAGCGCCGATCGCTTGCCTCGAACTCGCGCTCGATCCGCGACAGCCCCTTCGCCTTCGGCGTCGACACCAGGAACACCTTGCGGCGCTGGAACGTCGAGGCGCGCCGCTCGGCCAGCAGGATCGGATCGCCCTCGCCGTCGGCGTCGCCCGGATAGCCATCCACCTCGTCGAGGAACAGGTAGCGCGCCGGCATCAAGCGCAAGCCCACGGCCGAGTTGGCGCCGGTCAGCACCAGGACGCCGCCGGGAAACTCCTTCGACAGCACCGTGTTGCCGGAATCCCGACTGCGGCGCTCCTTCACCAGGCCCTTGAGCACATCGCTCTCTTCGATCAGCGGATCGATGCGCTGCTTCGAGTTGCGCTTGGCCAGCTCCACCGTCGGCGAGACCGCCATCATCGGACCCGGCGCCTGATGGATGACGTAGCCGATCCAGTTGTTGCCGCACTCCGTGCCGCCGACCTGGGCGCCCTTCATGAACACGACCCGCTCGACCTTCGAGGCCGGCGAGAGGCAGTCCATGATCTCGCGCAAGTATGGCGTCCGGCTCGTGCGCCACCTGCCGGGCTCCGAGGCGGCGCGCTGGGACAGAACCCGGTAACGGTCGGCCCACTCCGAGACCGTGAGCAGCGGGTCCGGCCTCAGGCCCTGCCGCCAGACCTTCTCGATCTCGTCTGCGCCCTCGTACCAGTCCGCGTCAGTCGAGCTGAGGCCGGATCTCTGCAAGGTCGATGAGGTGTTCGCGGACATGTTTCTCGAGGGTCACGTGCATCTTGTGCGGGTCGACCCCGAGCTCCGCCGCCATCAGCGCCGAGACCCTGGCGGGCCAATTGAGCCAGGCGTCCCGCTCCTCCCGCGCCAGCCGGAACACATGCGCCACAGCCCGCGCACGATTGATAAGCTCGGCCTTGAGGCGCTGGAGCTTGATCCTGGCGGTCTGGGCCTTGAGCACCTCATTTGCCGTCCGCGCCTGCATGAGCGTCATGCCGCCCGCAGTGACCTGCTCACCGCTCTCGCGCAGGGTTTCGCGGACGGCATTGACCGCCGCGTTTGGAACAGCTTTCACCTTGGTCACTCGCTTGGACTTCTGCCCTCGCGCCGCGCCCGTGTTCGCGGACCATTCGGCATCGGCTTTGCCTGGGTCGATGGTGCCGTCAGGCTCAAGCGTGATACGGCCTTCCCGGATCGCCTTCTGAACCGCCGTCAGAGAGCATCCCCTATGGCGGGCATAAGCCCGCAGAGATACGCCCATCCCGAGGCCTCAAAAAATGTTCAAAAACATGCGCTTATTCGCTTGATTGTCGCCGCGGGCCAAGCATTCATCGTGGCCGTGAACGACGCGGCAGTGGTTCCCACGTAGCCACCCCCAGCC
>RFKS01000210.1 GCA_003694205.1 Alphaproteobacteria bacterium
CACGAAGGCCGCGGAAATAGACAAGCTGCACGGAAAGCCCGCCAATGGCCGCGGCGGCCTCGAACATCTCGCCCTGGATGGCGCAGGCCCGGTCCCAGGCCGGCTGCCGGCTCATGGTCGCATCGAGGGCGAAGACGAGTCGTCCGCGCCGACCGTCGCCGCGTCGCACCGGCCGTGATTCGAGGTCGGCGAGAAAGGCGTCGATGGCCTCTCGCGGGTCGGCAGGCGTAGTATCACCGCCCTGCGGTGCGCGTCGCAGATTCTTGTTCATCAGGGAAAAGATGGGCCCGCGCGCGGCCAAGAGCAAGCGCCGGCTATTCGGCGGCATCCAGCATGCGCGGCGGCGGCAGGTTGAGGGCGTCGATGAGCCGGCGTAACTCGAGACGGGCCGCGACATGGCTCATGGTCATCGCTCGTTCGGGGACGGGGGTCTCCGACATGCCGAAGTCGATCAGGGTGAGGCCCTTGAGGAACAGTTCGCGATAGATCACGCGTTCGCTCAGGCCGGGAACGAAGCGGAACCCGATTCGTTTCGCGAGCGCCCGCAGCACGCGCTCGACCCGCGCCTTGTTGCGGGCATTGAGGCTCGCCGTGCGGCTGCGCATCACCACCCAGTCGATCGGTCCGCGCCCGTGCGCCGCCTTTCGCTTCTTCGCCTCCCAAACGAGCTCGGCATAAAGGCTCGGGCTCTCGACCGCGAGCGTGTCGCGGTTGACACGTGCGAGGAGGTCAAGGTCGACGAAACTGTCATTGAGCGGCGTCACCAGCGTGTCCGCCTCGGCATGGGCAAGCCGCGCGAGATGGGTGTCGTTGCCCGGACAGTCGATGACCACCACATCATGCCCCGCTCTCAGGTAAGATAGCGCCTTTTCGAATGCCGCCTGCTCCTCGCTTTCGGCAGCGCGCCGCGTATCGGCCGCCGAATGTGCCAGCACGCGATGAACGGGCTCGGACAGTGCCAGCCCCGAATCCGCTGCAAAGCGGACGCGGTTCTCGAGATAGCGCGTGAGGCTGCGCTGGCGGACGTCGAGATCGAGCGCGGCGACCCGGTAGCCGTCACTCATGAGCCCGATGACGAGATGCATCGCGGTCGTCGATTTCCCCGATCCGCCCTTTTCGTTGCCAAGCACAATAATATGCGCACCGCCGGACTGTTGCGGAATTGCGGACACAGACACACTCCCCCTGAGATTTCGGGCACAAAAGGCGCCCGCCATGAGGGCAACATCTTGCGAATGGCCGTATTTCCCTGTCAATATGTTGAAGGATCCGGTGTTCGAGATTGACATTCGGGGGAAGGCAAGCCACCTCAGCGCGCGGCGGCCGGCGAAGGCCGGAAACAGACCTTATGAGCGCGGGGACGCAAAAGATGGGCCGTGCGATGATTCATGCAGCGATGATGATTCTGCTTGCGCTCGGAATCACCTTCCCGGCATCGCTCGGGATCTGGCAGGCGAACAGGGCGCATGAGCGCGCCTATTTCGCGGAGCGGATCGCCTATGAGCGGCATCTGCCGCCGCCCGCGGACGCCGTGGCGCTCATCGACACACTCGGCTACCGCCCGGTGCAGGCACGACGCGGCGAGCCGGTGCCACGCCGCTTTCTCGCTGCCCTGCCCGACGACCTCGATCGCATCCATGACGTGGCGGCACGCAAGCGCCTGTTCTTTGCCAGCATTCTGCCGCTCGTTCTCAGGGTCAACGAGCTGATTGCCGAGGATCGCGAACGCCTTCTTGCGCTCGAGGCCAAGGTCCGCGGCGGGCAAAGGCTCGATGACTGGGAACAGCGATGGCTCGTTTCCCTCGCCAAACGCTTTGGCCTCCGCCGCGTGCAGGCGCCCGAGGATATCGATTTCGAGCGCCTCAAGCGTCGTGTCGATATCGTGCCGCCTTCGATTGCCCTAGCCCAGGCGGCGATCGAATCGGGATGGGGCCAGTCGCGCTTTGCCCGCGAGGGCAATGCCCTTTACGGGCAGTGGACCTGGAATGCGGCACACGACGGCATCGTGCCCGAGCGGCGGGAGGCGGGGAAACGCCACCGTATTCGCGCCTTCGATTTTCTCATCGATTCCGTCGGCGCCTATATGAACAATCTCAACCGGGCGCCCGCCTATCGCGCCTTCCGTCAGCTTCGCGCCGCGCTGCGTGCCGAAGGCAAACCTCTACGCGGTTCGCCGCTGGTGCCGGCCCTGCGCGCCTATTCCGAGCGTGGCGAGGCCTATGTCGCGGAGCTTCAGGCCATCATCGCGGCCAATGATCTCGAGGATTTCGACGACGCCCGGCTTGCCCCGCCGACGGCACCGCTGCCGGTCGAGGTGCTGGCCGGAGCGTCCTGATGTCGATCCTTCCGCCGCAGCGAGACCGTTTCGACCTGCCACGCGACCTTTGCTATCTCAACGCCGCCTACATGACCCCCTTTCCGGCCGCCTTCTCGCGCATCGCGGAAGAGGCGCTCGCCGGCCATCTGCGCCCCTGGGAGGTGACCCCGGCGGACTTTTTCCGCGCTTCGGAACGGGTCCGCAGTCTCGCCGCCCGCATCCTCGACAGCGAGGCGGACGCGGTGGCGCTGGTCCCTGCCGTGAGCTATGCGGTGGCCACCGCGGCGCGCAATCTGCCGCTCGCCAAGGGTGAAATCATCCTCACGCTGGCCGAGGAGTTTCCGTCCAACTACTATGGCTGGCAGCGCCTCGCGGCCGAGCGCGAAGCGGAGCTGCTCCTGCTCGACGGCCCCCCCGAGCGCGACTGGACGGCAGCGGTTCTCGAGGCCATCGAACACCACGGCGCGCGGATAAGGCTGGTGGCGATCCCGCATGTGCACTGGTCGAGCGGCGTCATGCTCGATCTCGGTGCCATTCGCGCGGCGACACATGAGGTGGGCGCGGCGCTCTTTCTCGATCTCACGCAGTCGCTCGGTGCCCTGCCGGTGTCGATGCGCGAGATCGATCCCGACTTCGCGGTCGCCGCCGGCTACAAATGGCTGTTCGGTCCCTATGCGCTCGGCTATCTCCATGTCGCCGCGCGCTGGCGCGATGGTCGGCCGCTCGAGGAGAACTGGATCGCACGTGCCGGCAGCGAGGATTTCAGCCGTCTCGTCCATTATGCCGACGACTATCAGCCGGGCGCACGCCGATTCGACATGGGCGAGCGCTCGAATTTCCTCCTCATGCCCTTCGCCGAGGCGGGCCTCGGCCTTGTGCTCGAATGGGGTGTCGAGGCCATTGCGCGCAGCCTCGCCGTGCTCAACACCCGCCTCGTTGCCATGCTCGAGGAAGCGGGATTTGTCGCCACGCCGGCCGATCGCCGCAGCCCGCACCTGATGGCGGTGCGCCATCCCGCGATCCCGGCCCAGACCATCGCGAGGCACTGGCACGACGCCGGCATCCGGGTCAGCGTCCGCGGATCCTGGATCCGCATCGCACCGCATCTGTGGGTCGACGCGGCCGACGAGGACCGTCTGGCGGCCGCGATCGCCGCCCTCGAGCAAGTGGCATCGTGATTTTTCCACACTGCAATTTCCTTGTGTAAACCGTTTCTTAACCAAGCTTTCGACGCGTTTGAGGCGAAGCCGAATCAATTGCGACTGGAACCAAACCGCAGGATCGACTAGGGTGCGGGGTCGCGAATCGGGGGATCGCTCGTCTGCTTCCCTTCATCGCTGCAATGGAATGGCGCTGCGATAAGGCGAAAGGTGTCGTGACGACGAAGCTTCGGAAACTGGTTCTGACGACCGCGGTGGCAACCGCCGGGATGGTGACATTGCATCCCGCGGTGGCGGTTGATCATGTGCCGGCGGCCTCGTCGCTGAGCTATACGATCGAGCGCAAGCATCGCGAAATCGGACGCCATATCGTGTCCTACACGATCACCCCCAACGGCCAGCGCGATGTCGAGATCGCGACCCGCATCCGCGTCAAGTTCGCCTTCATGACCGTCTTCCGCATGGATCATGCCGGTCATGAGCTCTGGGATCGGGATCGGCTGGTACGCATGCTTACCGAGACGAAGAAGAACAGCCAGAAGGAAGAGGTGGATTTGCGTGCGGTTGGCGATCATGTCATCGTCGCCACCGACAAGGGCACGGAAACGGCGCCGCTCGACGTCGTTCCGAGCAGCTTCACCAAGCCCGACTTCTGGATCGATTCCGGCGAGAAGCACTTTCTGTTGCTCGACACGCTGTCCGGCCGGCTGCGTCCCTCGAAGCTGGTTTATGAGGGCCGCAAGACCCTCGAGCTCGATGGCCAGGCGTATGACACGCGCTGCTACCGCATTTTTGCCACTACCGATGGCCGCCTGAGCCACGAATTCTGGATCGATGACGCGGGGTACCTGATCAAGGCGCATCTGATCACCCGCGACGGAGAATCCCTTTACTACACCTTTGCAGGGAGCGAGCGCGCGGCCTGACGCGATGGCCCGGACTCGTGCCACCGCATGTCTCGCGGGCAATACCCGGAGCCGGGACTTGTTCCGGCCCTTGTGATTCGGCTAGGTTCGTGTCGAGAACGCGCATGCGCGTCCGCTGTGCAGGGGATTGAGAGGATGGCCGAAGGGGAGCCCGGTTGGTCGGCAGCCGCGCCGAAGGTGATGTGCCTGTCCTGTCCGGCGCGCGACAGTTTTCTGTGCTCCGGCCTCGAGGACCACGAAATCCGGCACCTCGCGGCGCGGGCGACGCGTTTCCAGTTGCCGAAGGGAAAATCGCTGATCCTCGAGGGCGACCCGTCGGAGAATGTCTACAACATCATTTCCGGCGACGTTGTGCTCTCGCGCGTCGCCAGCGACGGTCGCCGGCAGATCCTCGGCTTCCTCGGCGAGGGCGATTTCATCGGCCTCACCCTCTCGGAACATTACAAATTCTCGGCCGAAGCCCTGAGCGATGTCCGCCTGTGCCGCTTCGACCGTCGCTCGCTCGACGAACTCGTCGAACGCTTTCCCGGCATGGACCGTCAGATCCGCCGCATGGGTGCGGCGGCGGTCGATCACATGCTCGGCCTCGTCTTCGCGCTCGGGCGCAAGTCGGCGGAGGAACGCGTGGCGACCTTCCTTCTCGACGTCGCCGAGAAACAGGGATGCTGCAAGGACCCGAGCCGCACCATACATCTCGCGATGACGCGCGGAGATATCGCCGATTTCCTCGGCCTGACCCTCGAGACCGTGAGCCGCACCATCTCCCGCCTCAAGCGCCAGGGGATCATTCGCCTGCTTTCGAGCAACCGGGTCGAAATCCTCAAACCAGACGAGCTCGCCGCACTCGCCGATGCCGAGGTCGCCTGAGGTGATCGCTCGGCGCGGCGCGCCGTGGCCTGTACCAGTGGCAGACAGTCGTCCCGATCCGGGTTGTTGCACCTGTCCCATTTCGGGACAGGATCAAATCCATGATCCGGGCGCACGCCTCCAACCCATTGATTTATTTAGATGCTGAATGCTGGCACGGCGCGTGCAGCCTTCGGGGTACCGCTGCCGGGTTTGCCTGAGGCCCAGTGGCGGCCTGTGACAGCGACAGACCGGTGCCTGAGCGGTTTGTCGTCCAACTCGAAAAGGCGGCGCGGAGTATGGCGCCGCCTTTTTTTTGCCTCAGGCGCCCTGCGTGAGGCCGAACCATGCCGCCGCGAGCAGGCACAGATACAGCAGCACGGCGAGGGCGCTCGCGCGCGGCAGCGAGTGCTCGAGCGATACTGCAAATGGCGGCGGCGGCCGCAGGCTGTCACCTTCGGTCGAATAGAGCACCGGCTGGGTCACCATCTCGATCCCGAATGTGAGCAGGAGCGCCGCCCCGTAGAGCATGAATTTGGCGGCGAGCCAGGACGTGCCAAGTGGCGGCCCGCCGGCGAGCGACAGCGCGCCGGTGCCGAGCATGAGCAGGCCGACGATAACCATCAGCACCCGCTGCGCGGTTCGGATGCCGACAGCGAGGTCGGTGCGCCGGCTGCGCGGCTGGCGCCAGACGCCAATCAGCCAGATCAACGCCAGAAGCCAGACGCCGGCGGTTCCTGCGCCGGTCATCTCGAACAGTCCCCGCGCCTCGGCGAGCTCGATCCCGAGCGGCAGCATGAGGATAAAGGCCGAGCGCGACAGGCGCTCGATACGCATCAGGGCGACCACCATGTGTCGCTGTTCCGTGGCGCCGGACCGCTCCGCGGCGCGCATCTGCCAGAGCAGGACGAGACCCGCGAGATGGGCGCCCAGCCAGATGGCGAAGAAGGCAAGATGAGTGAGCAGCAGGACGGATGTCGACATTCCAGTGACCCCTTTCACCTGATTTCGCGGCAAATCTTGGCCGCCGATGCCCGAACGCACTATGATACAGATCAAGCGGGGAACCAAATCCTGACCTCATGCCGGGTCCTGCGATGACGCAGTCAGAAGCGACGAAAGCCGTCCATCTCACCATTCGCGGCCGCGTTCAGGGCGTTTTCTACCGCTCCTGGACGCGGGAGCAGGCCGCGCGCCTCGGGCTCCGCGGCTGGGTGCGCAATCGTCGGGACGGCACGGTAGAGGCGGTGATCGCCGGCCCCGCGGATGCCGTCGAACGCATGATCACCCTGTGCCATGAGGGCCCGCCACACGCGCATGTCGAGGCGGTCGAGGTCGCCCCCGCCTTTGTGCCCGATTCGCCGACCTTCGATGTCAGGCCGACGGCCTGAGCGCGCGTCTAGAGCATGCTTGCATCCTTCTCCGCCACATCGACGAGGTCACAGGCGAATTGCTCCGCAAAGGAGGCACGCAGCGCCGCATCGACCTCCGCCATCCCGACCGCGATGCCGAGCGCCGCGAGCGAGGTCACGCCGTGCTCGCGGATGCCACAGGGCACGATGCCCGTGAAGTGGTCGAGATTGGGCGCGACATTGAGCGCAATGCCGTGATAGCTGACCCAGCGCCGTACGCGCACGCCGATGGCGGCGATCTTTTCCTCGCGACCGTCCTCATGGACCACCCAGACGCCGACACGGTCCGGGCGTATCTCGGCCGTGACCCCGAAGCGGGCGAGCGTCGCAATCAGCCAGCCTTCGAGATCGGCAATGTAACGCCTGAGATCGCCGCCCCGGCGTTTGAGATCGAGCATCACATAGGCGACCCGCTGGCCCGGTCCGTGATAGGTGAACTGGCCGCCGCGGCCGGTCCTGTAAACCGGAAAGCGGTCGGGGACGAGAAGATCGTCGGGACGGGCGCTCGTGCCCGCGGTGTAGAGCGGCGGATGCTCGAGCAACCAGACGCATTCGGGTGCCAGTCCAGCCCGGATCGCGGCCACCCGCCGCTCCATGGCCGCCACCGCCCGCTCGTAATCGATGGGGGCGTCGAAGATCTGCCATTCGACCGGGGAATTGGCTTCCGGGACCATCATGGCGTGGCACTTAACGGAGCGATGCAGCGATTGGCAAGCGTCGACCCGTTTACCGGATGGAAACCATAAGCGGCGAGACTGGCACCCTCTGCAACAGGAGTGACTGCCTGCGATGTCCGCCGTCGAACGTGTCACCGTCGAGCTTTCCGTCGTCCTCGGCCGTACCGAGATGCCGATCCGGCAGCTTCTCAAGATGGGCCGCGGCGCGGTCATTGATCTCGATGCCAACCATGAGGACGAATGCTGGGTTTTCGCCAATGGCGAGCTCATCGCACGCGGCGAGATCATGATGGTCGGCGACCGGATCGGCATCTCGATCACGCGCATGACCTCGGCCGCCGAACTCTGAGGCTCTGCGGGCTTGAACCTGCGGCGCACATTTCCTATTTGGCCTTGCGAGAGAGGGCAGGCTTTGCTACATGGCAGCCCCGAATTCGCGCTGGAATTTGCGGACGTGGCGGAACTGGTAGACGCGCAGCGTTGAGGTCGCTGTGGGCGATGAGCCCGTGGAAGTTCGAGTCTTCTCGTCCGCACCAAAATCTTGAAAGCCCGCAGGTGACCGCCTGCGGGCTTTCGTTTATTGCTATGTGCGACGCGACCTCTCGCGCGGGAGCCAAGAATGACGACGCCCGATGATCGTGAGCCAGCAGGCGTGACCGACGTCGCCGATCCGCCCGCCGGCGAGCCGGCGCCCGAGGCGCAGGACCTCAGGGATGTCCACCTGCGGGCAGACTTCATCGAGCGGATTCGCGATGCCATAGATGCCGCCGACAGGGAACGGCTCAAGGATCTGGTGCAGCCGCTGCACTCCGCCGATATCGCCGACCTGTTCGAGGTTCTCTCGGCAGGCGAACGGCGCGAACTCGCCCGCCTTGTCGGAGACGCACTCGAACCTGAGGTGCTCTCGGACCTGAGCACCGCGGCGCTCGAGGACGTGCTCGAGGCCATGCCGCCGAAGGCGGTCGCCGAGGCGGTGCAGCAGCTCGAGACCGATGACGCCATCTATGTCCTCGAGGACATGGACGAGGCGACGCAGCGCGAGATCCTGCGGCGGCTTGCAAAGGAGGAACGGGCCGCGGTCGAGGAAGGCCTCGCCTATCCCGAGGACAGCGCCGGGCGCCTGATGCAGCGCGATCTCATCGCGGTGCCCGAATTCTGGACCATCGGACAGACCATCGACTATCTGCGCGCCCAGGAGGAAGACGAGGTCCCCGCCGATTTCTACGAGCTGATCGTCGTCGATCCCGCCTATCGTCCGATCGGCTCCGTTCCGCTATCGCGCGTCCTGCGCTGCCGGCGGCACATCCGGATTCGCGACATCATGGATCCCAACCCGCACATCATCCATGTCGCCACCGACCAGGAGGAGGTGGCGCGCGAATTCGCCAAGTACCACCTGATCTCGGCAGCGGTGGTCGACGATTCCGGGCGCCTCGTCGGCGTGATCACTGTGGATGACGTCGTCGACGTCATCGAGGAAGAGGCGGAGGAAGACATCCTCGCCCTTGCCGGCGTCAGCGAGGGCGACGTCAATATCGGAATCTTCGAGGTCAGCCGGGCGCGCTTCATCTGGCTCATCGTCAATCTCGGCACCGCCATTCTGGCGTCGCTGGTGATCGGGCTCTTCGATGCCACGATCGAGCAGATGGTCGCCCTCGCCGTCCTCATGCCGATCGTCGCCTCCATGGGCGGCAACGCCGGAACACAGACGATGACCGTCGCCGTCCGTGCCCTCGCCACGAAAGAACTCTCGGCCGCGAATGCTGCGCGCATCATTGCCAAGGAGCTCACCGTCAGCATCATCAACGGCGCACTTCTTGCCATCGTGGTGGGGCTGGCAGCGCTCGCCTGGTTTCACGATATTGGGCTCGCTGCGGTCATCGCCGTGGCGATGGTCATCAATATCATCGCCGCGGGACTGTCGGGAATTCTCATCCCGATGGCGCTCGACCGCCTCGGCATCGATCCCGCGATCGCCTCCAGCGTCTTCGTGACCACGGTCACCGATGTCGTCGGCTTCTTTGCTTTCCTCGGCCTGGCGGCGGCCTTTCTCCTTTAACTGCTTTCTAAGGCAGGGACGCATAGACTGCGCACGGCGCGGCACAACAAGGAAAGGCCACCGCCGGCATGATCCTGCTGATCGACGATGAGCCCGCCATCGCGCGCCTTTATGGCGCGTTCCTGCAGCGGCGCGGCTTCGATATCCGCATCTGCCCGGATGCCGCCGAGGCGCTCGAGCTCCTGCGCGAGCGGCGCTTTCATCTCGTGCTGTCGGATGTCGAGATGCCGGGAATCGATGGCCACGAATTCTGCCGTCGCCTCAACCGGCGTGGGCCGCGGACCTATCCCCTGCTGCTGCTCTCGGCCCATGATTCGGTGGACGCCGTGGGCAAGGGCCTGTCCGCGGGAGCCGACGACTTTCTCATGAAGGGCGCGGACATCGCGCTCATTCTCGAGCGCATCGCCTTCTGGCTGACGAGCGGCTTTCGCGCCCTACCCTGGTGTGCGCGCATCGGTGCGATCGACGCGCTCGAAAACCTCGCCCCGGTGATGCCACTGCTGCCTGATGTAACGCCGGCTCCCGACAGGCTCGACCGCGCCCTTGCCCGGCTTCGCGAGGAGCTCATCGCCGCACCGCCCGACTTCGGGCAACGTCTCATCGAGCGCATCCGGATCCTTGGCCGGGCCAGCGCCCTGCTGCTGGAGGGAGCCTGCCAGCCCGCCGATTTTCTCCGCTTTCCGGATTCGCTGGTCCGCGTGCTGAAAGGTCTCGATCTTGCCTGGCATGAGGAGGCGGGCATCCTGTTCGCCCATTTCGACCTCTTCTCGCGGGACCGGCGCTTCATCGAGGCCGGCACGCGGCCGCTTGCCGCCTATCGCATTCCGGCCTGATTCGGGATCACCGCGACATTGTCGATGAGCCGCGCCCTGCCGAGCCGCGCAGCGGCAAGAAGGCGCGCCGGAGCCATGAGCGAGGTCAGCGGCGCCAGCGTCGCCGCATCGCAGAAGCTGACATAATCGACAGGTGCGAAACCGGCCTCGAGAAGACGCGCGCGACCCTCCGCCTCGAGCGCTGGCAGCGCCTCCCCCGCCACCGCGCGCCGCGCGAGCTCGCACAGGAGTCGATAGAGCGTCGGTGCGACGCGGCGCTCGTCCGGGGTCAGATAGGCATTGCGCGAGGAGGCGGCGAGCCCGTCCGGCTCGCGTGCGATGGGCAGTGCGAGAATGCGTAGCGGCAGATCGAGATCGGCCGCCATGCGGCGGATGAGGGCAAGCTGCTGATAGTCTTTCTCGCCGAAGATCGCGAGGTCGGCCCGGCTTTGCAGGAAGAGCTTCGCGACCACCGTCGCCACGCCCTCGAAGTGGCCGGGCCGGTGCACCCCCTCGAGCCGCTCGCCGATGTCACCGACACGAACGCGCGTCGCGAAGCCTGCGGGATACATGGTCTCCACCGCCGGCGCATAGACGAGGTCGACGCCGGCCTCGCGCAGGAGCGCGACATCCTGTGCCTCGCATCGCGGATAGGCCTCATAGTCCTCATCCGGGCCGAATTGCAGCGGATTGACAAAGATCGAGACCACGGTTCGGTCGGCCTCGACGCGCATACGCTCGACGAG
>RFKS01000003.1 GCA_003694205.1 Alphaproteobacteria bacterium
TCCCAAACGAGGCGGTCAATGCCATTGGCACGCGCGAAGGCGTGGGCGGCAAAGCCCTTGTAGCGCTGGAGCCTGGTGTCCTGCCCGCGCCAGGGATCGGGCCAGCGGATATTGAGGCCGCCGGGCGGCATCTCGAAATCCTGCGGCACGACGATCGACCGCCGCTCGCGGGAAAGATTGACCGAAGCGCTCGTCTCCGCCGTGTCCGACGTCGTCTTGAAGGCGACCCATGCGCCGCTGAAGCGTGACATGGCGAGCCCAAGAAGTCCGAACTCGACGAACTCGCCGACGCCTGCGGGATAGAGCACCGGGATCATGGCGGCCATGAAGTCGTGCTCGGTCTGGTGCGGCAGGGTCGAGGACTTGGCGCCGTGATCGTCGCCGGCGATGGCGAGCACCCCACCATGGCGCATGGTGCCCGCGGCATTGGCGTGCTTGAGCACGTCCATCGAACGGTCGACACCCGGGCCCTTGCCGTACCAGATGCCGAAGACACCGTCATAGCGGCCCTTGCCCGCAAGATTGGCCTGCTGCGACCCCCACACCGCAGTCGCCGCCAGATCCTCGTTGAGCCCGGGCTGGAAATGAATGTGTTCCGCCTCGAGGAAGCTACGGGCGCGGCCGAGCTCGAGATCATAGCCGCCGAGCGGCGAGCCGCGATAGCCGGAGATGAAGCCGGCAGTCTGGAGTCCCGCTTCGGCGTCGCGCCAGCGTTGCACGAGGGGCAGCCGCACCAGAGCCTGGATCCCCGTCATATAGGCGTGGCCGTCGCGAAGCGCGTACTTGTCGGCAAGCGTGATGCGGCGCAAATCGTCCATGGATGTCCCGTCCACGCATCTTTGTTGACGATTTCGATTATGCCACGGAGCGGCGGCAATGAGCTTTCGTTCTTCGCCCCGTTTGTGCGCAAAGATTCATCCGCCCCGTGCCTTCCTTGAAATTTGCGCGACTTCTCGCCGCACTTCCGAGGAGGCTTGCCATGGGCCACAAAAGAGGGGAGGATTTGAGCCTCATCGAGCGGAGGAGACGTCATGACCGGTGCTTCCAGACCCTCGCGCGCGATCGCCCTCATCGGCCCGCCGGGCGTCGGCAAGACGACGCTGGGGGCGGCCCTCGCCGGCCTCGAGGGCGGACCCGCGGAAGACAGTGGCACGGGGCTCGTGCGCTGCCTGAGCTTTCCCTACATCGACGAGCAGTGGGTGAGCATCGACTGCCCGGGCGCCGTCGATCTGGCGCAGACAACGAGCGACGTGCTGCAGATCGTCGATGCAGCGGTGGTGGTGGTGCCTCCCGACCCTGCGTCCGCCGTACTCGCGGCGCCGCACATCCGGCTGGCACAGGACTGCGGCGTGCCTCTTGTCGTTTTCGTCAATCGTATCCGCGAGAGCCGGGGACGGATCCGCGACATCGTCTCGGGACTGCAGCATTTCTCGAATGGCCCCCTCGTCGTGCGGCAGGTTCCGGTGCGCGAGGGCGACGAGATCGTGGGGGCCATCGACCTCATTTCCGAACGGGCGTGGCGCTACCACCCCGGCAAGCGCTCCGATCTGGTCGAGATTCCCGCCGAATTACGGGATGCGGAGGCGGAGGCCCGGTTCAGCCTGCTCGAGGCCATGTCGGACTTCGACGAGGAGCTGCTCGAGCAGATCATCGAGGACCGGATTCCGCCCTGCGACACCCTCTTTTCCCTCTGCCAGCGCCTTCTCGCGGAGCGGGCAACCATCCCCGTCTTCTTCGGCGACGCCGGCGAAGGGGTCGGCATCAATCGGCTGATGAAGGCGCTGCGGCACGAGGTGCCGACGCTGGAGAAGACGATCGAGCGCCTCGGCGACTCCCCGCTCGCCGGCGTGTTTCACGCGCATTATCAGAAGCATCTCGGCAAGGTCACCTATGTGCGCGCGCTCGCCGGGGCACTCAGGCCCGCGATGCCGCTCGGTGGCGCCAAGGTGGGACAGATCCTGTCGCTCGATGGCGCCAAGGGGCAGATTCTCGACGAGGTGGCGCCCGGTGCCGTCGCCAAGATCGTGAAGACCGAACAACTCAATGCCGGCACGCTTTACGATGCCGACGGCCCGGTCGCGCCGGCGCAGCCGGCGCCCATACTCGAGCCGCAGGCAAGCGTGACCATCGCCGCCAAGGAGAGCAAGGACGAGGTGCGCCTGTCGGAGGCCCTCAATCGCCTGGCCGAGGACGACCGGGCGCTCGCGGTAAGCCATGACGAAGACAGCGGCACGCTGATGATGTCGGGACAGGGCGATCTGCATTTCCGGCAGGTCGCCGACGCGCTCAAGGCCGATTTCGGCATCGAGGTGACACTGGGCGAGCCGCGGCCGAGCTATCGCGAGACGATCGCCAAATCGGTCGATGTACACTACCGGCACAAGAAGCAGAGTGGCGGCTCGGGGCAGTTTGCCGACATCAAGTTCACCGCCACGCCGGCGCCGCGCGGCTCGGGCTTCAGCTTCGAGGAGACGATCCATGGCGGCTCGGTGCCGCGGCAATATATCCCCTCGGTCGAGGAGGGCATGCGCCAGGGGCTGGAGAAGGGCCCGCTCGGCTTTCCGGTAACCGACCTCCATGTCAAGCTTACCGACGGCCAGCACCATTCGGTCGACAGCTCCGACATCGCTTTCAAGATCGCCGGCCAGATGGGTATTCGCGAGGCCATCGAGCAGGCCGGATCGGTCCTGCTCGAGCCGATGTACGAGGTCTCCTGTCATGTTCCGGACAGCTTTACCGGCGCGCTCAATCCGCGCATCGCGGTGCTGCACGGTCAGGTGCTCGGATTCGAGCGCGACCCGGATCACGAGGGCTGGGAGATTCTCAAGGTGATGCTGCCCGGCCAGTCCTTGCACCGGCTGCTCGGCGAACTGCGCGGCGCGACCCAGGGAACGGGACGCTATGTGGCCCGTTTTTCGCACTATCAGGAGGTCTATGGCCGCGAGGCTGAGGCAGTGCTGCAGCAGGCCTGACGGTCAGGCTCCGGCCATTGCCTTGCTGTCCGATGTCTTCGCGGCAGCGGCCCGTTCCACGATGAGGTGGAAACGGTAGGGCGACTCCTTGGTTCCGGCAATCACCACATTGATGCCATAAACGAGTGGCGCGGTCGGCTCGAAGCTGTAGCGCGACAAATAGCGGTCATTGACGATGGTGCCGAATCTGCTGTCGCAGTCGCGCACCTGAAGACCCCCTTCCTCGCCCTCTTCGATCCGGAAATGTTCGCTGTCGAGCGACTGGTCGCGGCCGGCGTAGATGGCGAGGCCATGGTCCGTGACCGCCTGCCTGTGCTCGCCATGATCGCGACGCCCGATAACGAAGGGAAGTTGCCGGATCCGGAGCCCATCCTCGCCGATCTGGTTCTCCGTCAGGTCCGATGCCGGGTGCAGGCGGATACCGGCGGTCTCCTTGCGAAGGGCCGGTTCGCGGTTTGCCGCCTGGGTGCTGACGAGGCGCTCGTCGGCAGCCGCAAGTCGCGCACAAAGCATGCGGAAAAGCGGCAGCAGGAAGGGATTGTCGGCGCCGAAACTCTGCAGAAAGACGTCGCGATCGACCTTGATGATCTTGGTATCGCGCAGGGCCTTCATCGTGGTCGATCGCGGACTGTCCTGGATGATTCCGCTCTCGCCGAAGATCTCGCCCGCACCGAGCACCGCCAGCCGCACGCGCTCGCCGCCCGAGGTGCGCGAGACCTCGACCTCGCCATCCTTGATGATGAAGACCTTTTCCGGCCGGTCGCCCTCGCGATAGATGACGTCGCCGGCGGCATAGTAAAAGAGCTTCATGACGCCCTTCCTGCCTGCACCACATGATGTGCAGGAGGGAAAGTCTATGGTGGCGCCCTTAAGAATTCATTAGCCCCGATGGGGCTCGGGAAAGGCGTCGGCCGCCGGGTCCTCATCCCAGCCGAATGCGGCCCATGTCTCGGCCATGTGCGGCGGCAATGGCGCCCGCAGGTCGAGCACGCCGCCCGAGGGATGCGGCAGGCGGAGGCGCCGCGCGTGCAGATGAAGCTTGCGCGAGACGATGCCGGTGAGATGCGCCTCGCGGCCGCCATATTTGCCGTCACCGACGATGGGGTGGCCGATATGGGCACAGTGGACGCGAAGCTGATGCGTGCGGCCGGTCAGCGGTTGCAGCGCCAGCCAGGCGGCCTTGCGTCCCGCATGATCGACGGTGCTGTAAAGCGTGCGCGCGGGTTTGCCGCTCTCGCTCACGCCCATGCGTTCGCCGGCGCGTCCGGGGGTCTTTTCGACCGCTGCCACGATCTTGCCCGCGGCCGGCCGCGGCGTCCCGACGACAAGCGCCCAGTAAAGTTTCTGCGCATCACGGCCGCGAAAACTTTGGGCCAGCGCCGCGGCGGCAACGGCTGTGCGGGCCACCAGCAAGACGCCCGAGGTGTCGCGATCCAGACGATGCACGAGGCGTGGGCGTTCATCGTCCGGCGCGAAGCGCAGCGCCTCGAGCAGACCATCGACGTGGCGCGTGATCCTTGGCCCGCCCTGGGTGGCGAGGCCGGGCGGCTTGTTGAGCGCGATGACCGCCTCGTCCATGTGCAGGATCCAGCGCCGCACCGCGGCGATGTCCGCCTCACCGAGGGGACCCGTGCGCGGCCTCCGGTCACGCGGAGGAGGCTGCCGCGCCGCCGCATCAAGTGGCGGGACGCGGATCACCTGACCGGCGACGACGCGATCACCCGGGCTCACGCGTGACCCGTCGACGCGGATCTGGCCGGTCCGCATGAGCTTCGCCAGCGCACCATGGCCGAGACCCGGAAAATGGCGCCGGAACCAGCGATCGAGCCGCAGCCCGGCATCGGCCGGGCTCACCACATGCTGCTCGACACCGCGCCTGCCCTCACCGGCCATGGACGGCCCCTCATTCCTTCGCCGCGGCATCGATTGAAGCCGCGGCGCTCTCATGCCATGCTGGCCCGCATGAACGCAAGCACGCCCTTCCACCTCGCCTTTCCGGTCGACGACCTTGCGGCGGCAGAGAAATTCTACGCTGGAACTCTCGGCTGCCGCACCGGCAGACGCTCACCGCGCTGGATCGATTTCGACTTCTTCGGCCATCAGATCACGGCGCATCTGAGGCCGGAGGAATGCCGCACGGCGGCGACCAACCCGGTTGACGGAGACGCCGTACCCGTGCGCCATTTCGGGGCCGTGCTGGCGTGGCCGGACTGGGACGCCCTTGCCGCCCGGCTCGAGGCGGCAGGCATCGAATTCCTCATCCGGCCGCGTATCCGCTTTCGCGGCAAGGCTGGCGAGCAGGGGACCTTCTTTATCCGCGATCCGGCGGGAAACGCGCTCGAATTCAAGACCTTCCGGGACCCGAAAAGGCTGTTTGCACCGGGCAAGGCCGATGATCACGCTTGAAGGACGAACCATCCTCGTCACCGGCGCCTCGAAGGGGATCGGTGCCGCCACCGCGCGTGTTCTTCTCGAGGCCGGGGCGGATGTGGTGCTGCACTGGCACACCGAGGAGGCCGAGGCAGGCCGCCTCGCCACGGAATACGGCCCCGCGCGCACCTGTCTCTGTCGTGCCGATCTCGGCCAGCGCGAGGCCGTCCGCGGCCTCTGGCAGCAGGCGCTCGGCTGGAAGGGCGAGCTCGACGGCCTCGTCAACAATGCCGCGGTCATGCCCTACAGCGCGCCCGAGGACCCGGTCGCCGACTGGGACCGCGATTGGGACCGGTGCTGGGCGGTGAATGTCCGCGCCGTCGCCGATCTTTCGCGCGAAGCGATTCTGCATATGGGTGCACGCGGCCGTGGCACGATCGTGACCGTCTCGAGCCGCGCCGCCTTCCGCGGCGATCTGGCCGACGCCATGCACTATGCGGCGTCGAAGGGTGCGCTCGTGGCCCTCACCCGGTCGATCGCGAAGAATTATGCCAAAGCCGGCATCCGCGCCTATCTCGTGGCCCCGGGGTGGGTGCGCACCGAGCGCGTCGCGCCGCGCATCGACGCGCCGGAGAATGCGCACATGCTCGCGGAAACGCCGATGGGTGACGCCGCACCCCCGCGCGAGGTGGGACATGTGATCGCCTTTCTCCTCTCGGGTCTGGCGCAGCACGCGACCGGCGCCACCGTCGACATCAACGGCGCCAGCTATTTTCACTGACCTTCGGGTCTTGCATTGCGACGGCGGGCGGGGTCGGCATCAGAAAGTCACCGATAGATTGATCGAGCCATATCCCTGGCCCTCGGGCTGTAGCTCGAATTCGCGCGAGCGGTGAACGAAGGTGTAGGAAA
>RFKS01000211.1 GCA_003694205.1 Alphaproteobacteria bacterium
GTCCCGAAGGGAACCTCATAGCCATATTCGCGGACGCACATGGTGGCATCGCCGCCGCGCTCGCGATGAAAGGCGAGAAGGCTTTCGAAATCGACCCGGGTGAGAATGTCGCCGTTCATGACCAGCAGCGGCAGCTCGGGCCGCTCGGGGAGCAGACTGAGCGGCCCCGCGGTGCCCAGCCGCTTCTCTTCCTTGAGATAGCGGATCTCGACCCCGAAGCGGGAGCCATCGCCGAAATGGCGCATGATCATCTCGGCGCGGTAATTGACCGAAATGTAGAACCGGTGGAATCCGGCCGCCGCGATCGAGCGCAGGATCGTCTCGAGGATCGGCCGCGCTCCGACATTGAGGAGCGGCTTCGGCCGCTTTTCGGTCAGCGGGCCCAGCCGCTGGCCGAGCCCGCCCGCCATCAGAACCACCGGATTGTCGATGCTCGCCGGCTGGAGCACGTCGCGCAGCGTGTCGATGCCGATGAGCCTGCCGTCGGCATCGATGACCGGCAGATGGTCGAGTCCGCGCTCGTCCATGCGACGACGACGGACGGCCCGGCTGTCCCCGGTGCGGGCAACGACCGGCTCGCGGGTCATCACCTCGGCGACCGGCGTCGACAGCGGAAGCTGCCGCAGCAGGGCACGGCGGATATCGCCATCGGTAACGAGGCCCTGCAGGCGGTCATCGTCATCGGTGACGAGGGCGACACGAATGCCGCCCCGGTCGATCGCCCGCATGGTCTCCTCGAGCCCGGTGTCCGGGGAAACGACTATGCTGCGCCAGTCACGCACCGGATCTCTTTCACCTTTTCTGCCCCCGAATTTGCCTCTTCCTCTTAGCCCGGTCTTGGTTACCGATTGGTTTATGATCGGCTCCTCCACCCGGCGCCCGCGATGCCGAGACGACGGCTGGGCCCGGCTCGAAACGTCCTGATTTCCGCCACGTTTCCCGGTTTTCTACAAATCTTCTCGAGTCTTAGGCAGGGGCGCCGCGTCTCGATTCTATGGTTAATGTTTACTATACCTCTATTAATGTTCTTTTAATTTGTGATTTTTTGTGGTACCCATATCTGCGTTGGGGCAATTGGAAAGTGGGTGTTCACTGATGGGTCGTTTCGTCTCTCTCTGTGCCGGGCTGCTGATGCTGTCGGCTGGTGCTGCGGTGGCGGAGCCGCTGGTTCCGCAGGTCGATTTCCGCTCGACGGAGTTTGCGGGAGCGGATCAGCAGCACAGTGTCACGAGCGCGGTGGACGGTGTCTCCTTCACCGTTTCGGCCTGGCGGGACGATGGGGCCGGGGGGCTCGTCGCAGCCAATCTGTGGTGGGATAATGTCGATGGTCTCGGCATTCGCGGCGGCGAGGAGGACGAGATCGATGTCGGCGAGTATCTGGTCATCGACTTTGCGTCGCTGGTCGGTGTCAGCCACCTGTTTTTCAGTGACCTGTTCGCCAATGAGACGTCACTGGGGCAGACCTTTTCCGAGGCTCTCCAGCTGACCACGGACTTCGGCTTCTCGTCGATTGCGACGGCGGACCTGATCGCCGGAAACTGGGGCAATGCGGGCAATGGCGAGGCGGTGCTGACGCTCGACAAGACGATCCCGGTGCGGCGTCTGACGCTGACCGGCTCGGGCTTGTTCGGCCTGCAGGATTTTTCGCTCCTCGGGTTTATCGATCCGGTGGTGCAAATCCCGGTGCCGGCGAGCGGTCTTCTTTTCCTGGGCGGTCTCCTCGGCCTCGGCGCGTTCCGGCGCCGGCAGCGGGCCGGATCGGCCAAGGTCTGAGCAAGCTGGCGCTGGCCGGACAAAGCGCAAATCCCCTGCAAACTGTCGTGGTCGCACCAGGGGCGACTGTGCGCGCATGCTTCCCCGTCTGACGACCGAGATCTGGGTAAAGGCCTGCCTTCGCCAGTTGAACGCCGGCGGTCTTGACGCCTATCTGCGACACCGCGGCGCGCGCGAGCGCGGTGGCATCCTCCTCAAGATCAACCGCTTCGGAGACGGCTGCGAGCTGCTCGAGCCCGTGGCCGGTCTCGATGGCGGCCGGGCCTGGATGCGGATCGGTGGCAACGATCCGCTCGCGGAGGCTGTTGCCGAAGAAAAAATCGCGCGGCGGCTGGAGCGTGACCCCGACCTCTGGGTGCTCGAGATCGAGGACCGGCAGGGACGGCTCCGGGCAGAGGATCTGTCCCTCTAGCGCTTGCCGTGATGACATGGGGGCATTCTGCGGGGATCCTTTTTCGCCATGACCAGGGAGAGCCCGCGGAGTCTAGGAGCCACTCGCTGATTTCGTCTCCTGCCAGTTTTGCAGTTTCCGATAAAGCGTCGAGGGTGCCACCTCGAGGAGGGCGGCGGCACGGGCGACATTGCCGTCACAGGCCAGGATGGCGTCCTCGATCGCCCGCCGCTCGACCTTCCACAAGGGCTCGATCCCCGCTTCGCCCGACGAGCGTGCGCCAGCATCCGCGACATCGCCAGTTTGCGAAGGGCCACGAATATGGGCCGGCAGCATGCTCGCCTCGAGCACGGCACCATTGTTGAGCACGACCGCGGTCTGGATAACATTGCGCAATTCGCGGACATTGCCGGGCCAGGGATAGGCGAGAATGCGCGCCCGCGCCGCGTCGGACAGCCGCTCGAACTCCTTGCCCTCTTCCGCGGCAAGCTGTTGCAGGAAGGCCTGCGCCAGCTCCGCGGCATCCTCGCCACGCTCGCGCAGTGGTGGCAGCTCGATCGGAATCACGTGCAGACGGTAGAACAGGTCCTCCCGGAAGCGCCCTGCGCGCACCTCCTCCTGCGGATCGCGATTGGTGGCGCAGAGAATGCGAACATCGACCGGCCGCGCCTCATCCGCGCCCACCGGCTGCACCATGCCGGTCTGCAGGAAGCGCAGCAACTTGCCCTGCAGAGTAAGGTCCATCTCGCAGATCTCGTCGAGGAACAGCGTGCCGCGGTCGGCCCGCACGGCGGCACCCTCGCGGTTGCTGGTGGCGCCGGTAAAGGCGCCTTGGCGGTGACCAAAGATCTCGCTCTCGATGAGCTCCTTCGGCAGGGCAGCGCAGTTGAGTGCCACAAAGGGCGCATCGCGCCGCGGTGAGCGCTGGTGCAGGGCGCGGGCGCAAAGCTCCTTGCCGGTTCCCGATTCGCCGGTGATGAAAACGCTCGCGCGCGAAGGCGCGGCATTGTCGATAAGGCGATAGACTGCCTGCATCGCCGGACTCGAGCCGAGAAACTCGCCATATCCCTCATGACGGAAGCTCTGCTCGTAGCGGTGCACGAGGCGCGTCAGTCTCCGGTGCTCGAGCGCATTGCGCACGGTGGTGAGCAGCCGCGCCTTGTCAAACGGTTTGATGATGAAATCCGCCGCGCCGGCCCGCATCGCCGCCACTGCCACCGCGATCGAGCCATGCGCGGTCATGACGATGATGCGGGGCATCTCGTCGCCGCGGGGCAGGACATCGAGGAGGTCGAGACCATCACCGTCGGGCAGTTTCACATCGAGAAGGATCACATCATAACCGTCTTCGGCGACCGCTGCCCGTGCCGCGGCAAGGCTTTCGGCACGCGTGGTCCGCACGTCGAGCGACGCGAGATACGCCTCGTAGGTCTCGGCGAGCGTCCGGCTGTCCTCGACAAGAAGAAGCTTCGGCTTATCCGGCATGTGAACCCGATTCGTTTCCCTGGCCGTCCTGATCCGAGTAAATGTGATCATTCGTTAACGTTGCGAAAACGTGTCCCGATTAAAATCGTTCCCCATGGTCGAGGCAAGAGCATGGGTAACGACAGGTCATGGCTAAGGACGGGCGCACGGTCAGCGAGAGACGGACGTCACGCCGGCGCCCGGTCATCTGGCGCGGCACGCTTTGTGTCGGCTCCTTCAGTTTCGAGTGCCGGATCAACGACATCTCTCTCACCGGCGCACGCCTCAGGCTCGACCTGCCGCTCAAGCGCGGCGCCGAGGTGATGCTCACCACGCCGCACGGGGAAAGCCTTCCCGCCGTCGTTTCCTATCACAAGGACGGCACGCTGGCCGTCAGTTTCACGGTGACGCCGGAAGAAATGTGCCACCGGCTCGGCGAGCGTGCCTCGCACATCCTCGGGCTTGACGCCGAGCTCGTCGAGGGCTGACATTCCGGCACCGTGGACCGGCCTCCGGGACGCGGTCCGTACACGCCCTGTCACCGAGGCCGTTCGTGTCCCGCATCGCCTATGTCAATGGCCGCTATGTGCCGCACTGTCGCGCCGCCATCCATATTGAGGATCGCGGCTATCAATTCTCCGACGGCGTCTATGAGGTCTGTCTCTTCGTCGGCGGCCGCTGTCTCGATCTCACGCCGCATCTCGACCGTCTTTCGCGCTCGCTCGCCGAGCTCCGGATCGCGATGCCGATGAGCCGAGCCGCGCTCACCTCGGTCATGCACGGGCTCATGCGGCGCAACCGCATCGCGACGGGGACGATCTATGTTCAGGTGACCCGCGGAGTCGCACCGCGCGACCATGCAATTCCCCGGGAGCCGCTGCGGCCCGCTACCGTCATGACGGCGCGGCGCTTCGATATCGAGGCGCATCGCCGACGGCAGGAGACGGGCATCGCCGTCGTGACAGTGCCCGATCCGCGCTGGAAGCGCTGCGACATCAAATCGGTGTCCCTGCTCGGCAATGTCCTGGCGCGGGACGCTGCCGCGAAGGCCGGGGCGGCCGAAGCATGGATGGTAGACGAGGCAGGAAGGGTCACCGAGGGCGCCTCCTCGACGGCGTGGATCGTCGACCAGGAGGGCCGTCTCCTGACCCGCAGCCTCGGCCCGGAGATCCTGCCCGGGATCACCCGCGCAGTGATCCTGTCGCTCGCCGCCGAACAGGGGATCGAGATCGTCGAGCTGCCTTTCTCGGCGGCACAGGCGCGGGCGGCACGAGAGGCGTTCACGGCGTCGACCACGCGCTTCGTGATGCCGGTCGTCAAGATCGACGGCGAGCCGGTCGGCGACGGGCGGCCCGGGCCGCTCAGCCGGGCACTCATCGCCCGCCACTGGGCGCATGTGAGCGCCGAGACGGGCTATGTGCCGCCTGCGATCTCCGATTTCCATAGTGCATCGAGCCCGCTGCGATAATCGGGATAGCGCAGGCGCACGCCGAGTTCATCACGTATCCGGCGGTTGGAAACGCGGCGCGATTCGCTATAGAAGCTGCGGGCAAAAGCGGAGAGCCCGGCCTCCTCGAGCGCCGTTGGCGGCGGCGCTACGACGCCCATCCGCGCTGCCGCATAGGCCACCACGTCGGCCGGCGACGCGGGCATGTCGTCGCAGACATTGTAGATCGCACCCGGACGCGGCTGCGCCATCGAGGCGAGAATCACCGCCGCGAGATCGGCAACATGAATGCGCGAGGAGACATGGCCGGGGCTGATGATCCGGTGTGCGCGGCCACTCTTGAGCGCCATAAAGGCATTGCGACCCGGCCCGTAGATGCCGGCGAGGCGAAAGATGTGAAGCGGCAGGCCATGGCGTGCCGCGAGAGCCTGCCAGGCCCGCTCCGCCGCGAGACGCCGCCGCGCACGAGCGGTCCGCGGCCTTGGCGCGGTGGCCTCGTCGACCCACGCCCCCTTGTGATCGCCATAGACGCCGGTCGAGGACAGATAGCCGATCCAACGGCAGGCCCCTGCCGCAGCGATATCCGCCGCGTGCAGCGCAAGCACCGGATCGCCGTCCTCCGCGGGCGGGATCGACAGCAGGATGTGAGTCGCGTGCCGGAGACACTGCCGATCGTGTGGTGCGAGCGGCGAAAGGCCATTGAAGGCGACGAGATCGACCCCGGCGATAGGGGGCGCCGCGCCGGGGTCGCGGCAGGTGCCGACGATGTGTGGGCCCGGCAGGGGCAAGTGCGCCGCGAGCGTCCGTGCGCTGTAACCGAAGCCGAAGCAGAAAAGGCGCATCGGCGGGATTCCCTCTTGCCATCTTGCTCCCTTTCATGGTCGGTGAGGGCCATGCGCGCAATGCTTCTTGCCACCCTCCTTTCTGTTTTGCCCGCCCTTGCCGCGGCGTCTTCTGAGCAACCGGATGCCGCCGCCGAGGTCGCGCGCTATCGCCATTGTCTCGATCTCGCCAGCAGCGCACCGAAAGAGGCCCTGCGCCTGAGCGGCGACTGGCGCGCGGAGGGTGGTGGCCTTGCGGCCAGGCATTGCCATGCTGCGGCCCTTCTCGGTGGCGGGGATTATGAGGCGGCGGCCGCCGAGCTGTCAGGCATCGCCGAGGACCTGCGGCTCGGGCGGGGCGTGCCGCATGATCCGCTCGGGCCTGCCGATTCACACGGGCTGCTTGCGGACGTCTATGCCCAGATAGGCAATGCGTGGCTCCTCGCCGGCGATCCGGAGAAAGCCTATACCGCCTTCTCGCAAGGTCTCGCCGAGGCGCCTGCGGATGCCGCTGCGGCGCGGGTTGAGCTTCATATCGATCGCGCGCGAGCCTTGGCCGATGCCGGGGACTATGCGGCGGCTCTCGCGGATCTCAAGGAGGCGCGCGCCGGCGCCGCGGCACGCAGCGACATTCTCCTTTACATGGCGAGTGCCTATCGCGCCCTGCACGATCTTGATGCGGCGAGCAAGGCCATCGAGCGGGCCATCGACCTGGCCGGAGAAGGGCCCGAGACACTCCTCGTGCGCGGCAATATCGCCGCCGAGCGCGGTGATGCCGACTCGGCACGTCGTGACTGGCAGGCGGTGATCACGCGCTGGCCTGAAAATGCCGCGGCGGCGCTGGCGCAAGAGCACCTCAAGGCGCTCGCGCCGGACGCGCCGGTTGATCCGGTCGGAGGCCCCGACTCGCCCTGAATGGGGGCGATTCCGTCTTAGTCGGCTGATGCGCCTTTCTCCAGGGCGCGGCGGACGGTGCGCAGAAGCTGGTCCATGGTGAAGGGCTTGCTCAGCACTTCGGTGGTGAGCGCCTCGAGATTGTGCGCCCGCTGCTTCTCAGCAGCGAAACCGGTCATCAGCAGGATCGGCAGCTCGGGGCGCTCGGCGGTCACCTTGAGCGCGAGCGCGATGCCGTCCATCACCGGCATCACGATGTCGGAGAGAAGGAGATCGTAGCGCTCGGCAGCGAGTCGCTCGAGCGCCTGACCGCCATCGGTCACCTCGACGACCTCGTGGCCCGCCGACTCGAGGGCCCGGCGTACGAAGCTGCGGACCGCTTCGTCGTCCTCAGCGAGCAGGATCCGCGCCATGCGCCGCCTCGTCGCTCTTGATATATCCGATATAGGGCAGCTCCCTGAAGCGGTACGCATAGTCCATGCCGTAGCCGATCACGAACAGGTCCGGACAGGGAAAGCCCGCGAAATCGGGCCGGATGACCGGATCGCGGCCAGCCGACTTGTCGAGCAGCACGCAGGTGAGCACCTGTGCCGCGCCGCGCGAGGCGAAATAGTCGCGGGCATAGGCAAGCGTGCGCCCGGTCTCCAGAATGTCGTCGATGAGCAGCACATCGCGGCCCGCGATGGCGCCACGGGCATCGGCCTCGAGCACCACGTCACCTGAGCTCTCGGTCCCCTTGCCGTAGCTCGACAGCGCGATGAAATCCATCTCCACGACCTGCCCGCGGCGCGACAGCGCGCGCACGAGATCGGCACCGAAGATGACCGCCCCGTTCATGATCACCTCGACCAGCAGCGGGCGTCTCGCCGCCGCCACGACGGCATCGGCGAGATGCTCGATGCGCGCGGC
This sequence comes from Alphaproteobacteria bacterium, assembly GCA_003694205.1. Lineage (GTDB taxonomy): Bacteria > Pseudomonadota > Alphaproteobacteria > Sphingomonadales > Rhodothalassiaceae > J134. The sequence continues at coordinate 7,700 of RFKS01000211.1, forward strand.
GATGTCCTCGGCCGAAAAGAGCGTGGCAATTCGGTCCGGGGTGACGTCCGGCTCACTGGTCATCGGTCGTTTGCTCCCATAGATGGCTGATTCCGGTGGTTTCGGCCGGCGCCTCCGGCACCTCGACCGTAAAGCGCTCGACACCCCCCGGCGGCAGCCGATGTGCATCGAGCGGCACCTGGACCCGTTTGAGGCGCTTGCCGTCGGCGTCCACGAGATCGAGCAGGAGCGGCGGCAGGTCGATCGACACGCTCGCGGTGTTCGTCAGACTGCCGCGAATGGTGACCGTCCATGCATCGCCTGATTCCACCCAGTCGGGGCGCGGGTCGAGCCAGACGCTGATCGCTTCCTCGGCCGAGGGCGGTGGAGGCGCAGGCGTCTCGCGGGCAGTCTCCTGCCGGCCGTCAAGAATCGCATAAAGGCCACCGATCGGCGGCCACAGCGACTCCATTGTCGGGCGGAAGGCGAGGAGCGCCGTTCCAATGCCGATGAGAAAGAGGAGCCAGAGGCCCCAGCCGGCAAGCACCAGTGCGGAGGGTGCCGCGGGCGGCGGCGCGTCTTTCTCGATTGTA
>RFKS01000212.1 GCA_003694205.1 Alphaproteobacteria bacterium
CACGAGGAGTGGCTCCCGGGAATTCGAGTCCGGGACTGGCGGTAGGGTGAGCAGCCGGGTGTCGCTGTCCGGAATGCCGCAGCAGTCGGGCAGGAAGACGATCGGGGCCTCGAGCCCCTTGGCGCCATGCACCGTCATGATGCGCACCTCGTCCGCCCGCTGCTCCGGGTCGCGCTTGACCTCGGCGCCGCCGCGCGTCACCCGGTGGACAAATTCCTGCAGCGAGGGCGGATGATCCCCCTCGTCATCGCGGGCAAGGCGCAGGAATTCGTCGACCGGATCGATGATCTCGGTGCCAAGGCGCGCGATCAGCTGCCGTCGCCCGCCATATTCGTCGAGGACGCGGGCGAAGAACTCGAAGGGCGCGAGATGTTGGGCGTCGCCGAGGCAGCGGTGCAGAAAGTCATGGATATGCCGATGGGCCGCCGATTCGCGCAGTACCGACCACAGCGAGCGCTTGCCGCGGCCATGGGCGAGGGCGAAAAGCTCCTCCTCGGAAATCCCGGCGAAGGGACCCTTGAGCACGGTCGCGAGATTGAGGTCGTCCTCGGGCAGGAGCGTGAAGGCGGCAAGCGCGATCAGGTCGCGCACCGCCAGTTCCTCGGTGACGACCATCCGGTCGCTGCCGGCCACCGGAATCTCCCGCACCTTGAGTGCCTTCACGAGATGGCGGACGAAGGCGGTCCGGCGGCGGACGAGGACCATGATGTCACCGGGGCGGATGGCACGGCCCGCGGAGTCGAGCATCTCCTTCGTCCTCAGCATGCGGTGAATGCGGCTCGCAACGCGCTGTGCCAGTCGCGCTTCCGCATCGTCGGCCGGCTCCTGCTCGAGCGGCAGCTCCCAGGGCTCGCGTTCCTTGCGCAGCGGCGCTTCCTCGACCGGCCACAGCTCGACGAGACCGCCATCCTCGGCCCGCTGCGCCTCATGATGGAGCGTGCCCGGATCGATGCCGAGACCGCGCACCGCATCCTCATCGGCGAAGACGGCATCGACGAGCGAGAGGACGGCGCGCGTCGAGCGGAAGGAGCGCTCGAGGCGGATGTCGTGAAAGGAGGTGCCGGCCGCCCGGGCACGGTCACGCACCCGCTCGCGTGCCTCCGCAAAGGCCGCCGGCTCGGCCCCCTGGAAGGCGAAGATCGACTGCTTGACGTCACCCACGGCGAAGACCGTACGGACGAGCTCGCGCGCTCCCGTGCCGGCGAAGAATTCCGCCGTCAGGGACTCGATGATGCGCCATTGCGCGCGGTTCGTGTCCTGCGCCTCATCCACCAGCACATGGTCGATGCCGTGATCGAGCTTGTAGAGAATCCAGGGCGCCATGTCGGTATCGCGGAGCAGCGCCTCGGTCTTCTCGATGAGATCGTCATAATCGAGCGCGCCCGCCTGGGCCTTGGCGGTGTCATATCGGCGCAGGATCGCTTCGCCGACGCGCAGCGCGGCGGCTGTGAACGCCACGGCGCGCAGGAGACGCAAGCGCTCCTCGACCGCGGCGACACGGCCGATCTCGACGGCGATGACGTCCGCGGCTTCGGGCCAGGCCTTCACGACGCGCTTGGTGGGGAAACTCCGCATCGCGCGCGGCTGGCCGTCCTTCTTGAGAAAGATCCTGGCATAATCGGGCCATCGCGTCGGCCTCTCGCCCTCCGCGGTGTCGAGAAAGGCACTGAGCGCGGCGACGGCTTCCTGCTCCGACTTGCCGCCATGCGCGGCGAAGATGGCGGCGAGGCGCCGGAGCTCTTCGATCGGTGCGGCGGCGCTCGCTTCTTCAATGACTTTCCGCTCGTCCTCGTCCGCCCCGAGCCCGAGTGCACGCTGCACCGCCTGGGCCACCCCTTCGGCACCGGAATAGGTGCGAAGAAGATGGCCGAGCGGGCGCCGGGCGCCGATCAGCGCCACTGTCAGCTTCGCAAAATCCTCCTCGTTCACCTCGCGCGCGATGAGCGCAAGCGCGCGCCGGTTGGCGGTATCGACGAGCACATGATCCCGCGCCTCGGCGAGAAGATCCGCGGCCTGCCGCTCATCGATGACCTCGAATTGCGGGGACAGGCCGGCTTCGAGCGGAAACCGCGCAAGAAGGGCCTGGCAGAAGGCGTGGATGGTGTCTATGTGCATGCCGTCTTCGAGCTCGAGGACCTCGGCAAACAGCCGGCGCGCGCGGGCACGGACCGCCTCGTCAGCGGCGAGCCCGCAGGTGGCATGGATGTCGGCATCGAGCGCCACGTCCTCGAGACGCGTCCAGCGTCCGAGTGTCTCGCGCAGGCGGTTGGCCATCTCGGCCGCCGCCGCCCGGGTGAAGGTGAGGCAGAGAATGTTTCCGGGCGGCGTGCCCTCGAGCATGAGACGCAGCAGGCGCGCCGTAAGAACATGCGTCTTGCCGGTGCCGGCCGAGGCGCTGACCCAGGCATGAGCGCCGGACTCGGCCGCACGCGCCTGCTCGCGGGTCAGCGTCGCGCGACTCATGCGTCGCTCTCCTCCGGAAGGCGCGGCAACATCGTCCATTCGTCGACGCGGGCGAGATGGTCATATTCCCCCCAGCCGGCCTCCCGCGGCCGCGGATTGGAGAGATAGGGGGTTGCCTCGTCGGCAAAGCAGTTGACGAGACGCACGAGACCCTCCTTCGCGTCCCTGATCTGGGCCTCGACATCCCTGATTCCCTTCAACTCGATCGGCTGCCGCGTGCCCTTGAGGTGCCAGAAGACGAGACCGGCAACCTTGCTCGCGGGGATGCCCGGAAACGCGCCCTTTTCAGCCATCCAGCCCTCAAGCGGCAATTGCGGGGCGAAACCGGCCTCGATTTGCTTGCCGGACGGTGGCGAGCCGGTCTTGTAGTCGATGATCTCGAGCCTGCCGTCGCGCCGGCGGTCGATGCGGTCCGCCTTGGCCGTCAGGATGAAGGGAATCGCGGTCTCGAGCGCCAGTTCACCGCGGATCTCGGTGCCGAGGGTCTCGAATTCGCCGCCGCGCCCGTGCTCGATCTCGAGAAAGGCATCGGCGATGGCCTCGAATCGCGGCCACCAGAAGGCGGCGACTGCCGGCCGTTCGAGCAGTGCGCCGAAGGCCGCGCGGCCGCAGGCGAGAAGCCGCTCCCGCGCCGCCTCGCGGCTCTCTCCGGCGCGCCTTTCGCGCAGGAAGCGATCGAGCGCGTCGTGGAGTACCGTGCCGCGCCTCAGGGCACCAGGATCTTCCTCGAGCGCGTCGAGCGGCTTGAGATCCAGAATATGCCGCGCATAGATCGCATAGGGATCCCGCATCCAGGTCTCGACCTGGGTCACCGACAGTTTCCCCGGTCGCGCGGACAGCGGGGGTGCGGGACGTGGCGGTGCGAGTCGTGCGACGCGCGCGGGCGTATCGAGCAGCCGGTGGAAGCGGAGCAGATGATCGGCGCGCGGAATCGCCTTGCCGGCAAGCGCGTCAAGACGGCTCAGCCAACGGCTCGGGACGGTCGGTGTGCCGTCGCGTTTGGTGCTGCGCGTCAGGACGATCTCGCTGGCGCCTGCTGCGGCAAGGAAGTCATGCGCCGCCTGCCCGGCACGGCGGGCGGCGGGCGGTAGTCCGAACGTCTCCCGCATGGCGCGGCTCATCCAAGGGTCATGGGCGGGTGCCGGCGGCCAGCTGCCCTCGTTGAGCCCGCCGAGGATCATGAGATCGGCGTGGAAGAGTCTCGCCTCCAGCGTGCCGAGGATGGCGAGGCGGGGGTGGCGGCCGTAGCGCGGCCGCACCACCAGCGGCTCGAGAAGCGCATCGAAGAAGGCCGGATAGGCAGCCGGGTCGGTCTTGCCCAGAATGTCGGCCGACGCCCGGGCTTCCGCCAGCAGGCTGGCCAGGGCCTCGCCCGCCTCGCCCGACCAGAGTCGCTCGCCACCCCCTTCCTCATCGGTGGCTGCGACGGCTTCCGCGGCCTCGATATGCCGCGCGAGAAGCTCGCCCAGGGGGCAGTCGCCGCCGCCACGCAGAAGCGCCTCCAGGCCGGTGAGCGGGGCGAGCACGTCCTTGAGCTCGGCGATCCA